>CALLZA010001043.1 GCA_937858165.1 uncultured Ardenticatenia bacterium | reverse complement strand
TATCGCAGATATGTATTGATGATGTGTTTGACGCGCAGTTAGTTTATGTCGCTGTACGTGCACTCGAGGTGTACATCTTGTAGCGAGGCTAGTGAGTGGATATGGTCTTTGTGCACTATGATTGCATCGGTGTCTCGGACACGCTGCTGCATGTTTTTTTTTTTTTTTTCAAGCAGAAGACGGCATACGAGATCTAGTACGGTCTCGTGGGCTCGGAGATGTGTATAAGAGACAGGCGTAGGATCGGGCGTTACCTCCACATCGCTGCCGTCGGGTTGACAGGCAATCAGCAACAGGAGCGCGACGACCATCGCGAGCAGAACCATCATCTTTCGCAACATAGGTAACCTCCTCCAGCTAAGCGTCAAAAATCGTAGCCGGGTGCCCGGGGTCGGTCATGAGCAGATTGACGGGTTGGCTACCCAAGCAAGACGACCTGACGCCGCAGTTGGTTCCCATGCGGCGCTCGGCACCGTCTTACTTTACAATGATTCAAACGCTTCTTAACAAGTTCTGAATAAGTTGCCGCTATGCTAGGGATAGTTACGATTTGAGGGTGGAGCGTCGGCGACCACGAGGCCGCACCCGACATAGACAAGGAGAAACAGTATGGTGGTAAAGCAGCGTAAGTGGTCCCTCGTATTCATCACCGCTCTGAGCGTCCTGCTGATCGGCTTGCTGGCCAGCGTCGTGCTGGCCCAAACGGTCACACCGGAAGCGGAGACGGACAACAGCGCCACCCCGGCCCAGGGCCTGTCGCTGCGCGGTCTGCACCACGGCGTCATGAGCAGTGGCAGCGCGCACGACGCGTACCTGGCCGAGGCGCTGGGCCTCACCGTTGAGGAGCTTCAGGCGGCCCGTCGTCAGGCCACGGCCGCCTACCTGGCCGATGCCGTCACCGCCGGCGACATCACCCAGGAGCAGGCCGACCTGATGCTGGCCAAGGTCGCCCTGAACGGCGTCATCGACAGACACGCCCTTCTGGCTGAGGGGCTGGGCATGACGGTGGAAGCGTTGACGGCCGCGCTCGAAGGCGGCCAATCCCTGTCGGATCTAATGACGGCCGCAGGCATCGACGCCGACACCCTGCAAACCAACATCCAGGCCGCCTACGAGGCGGCCATCGCCCGCGCCGTGGCTGACGGCGTCATTACCCAGGCCCAGGCCGACGCGGTTCTGGCCCAAGAGAGCAACGGTTTCGGCCTCTTCGGTGGCCACGGCTTCGGTGGCCACGGCTTCGGTGGCCATGGGGGGGGCCGTCGCGGCCACCACGGTCGGGGCGGCTCGTGGGGTATCCCCAGCCTGCCGTCCACGCCCGATTCGGGCAGCGACGACACAACGACCGACACCAATTTCGATGCGTAGGACAGGATGATCTCTGTCCGATAGCGGAGCGCTCACGCAAAGGCGCCTTCGCCCCTCAGCGCCTTTGCGTGAGCTTCTGAACCTGATGTGTTGCGAGTAGAACGAGATGAGCAAGACGATCCTGGTAGTAGACGACGCCGAAAGCCTGCGGACGATGGTCAAGAGCTATCTGACGCAGGAGGGGTACCGCGTGGTGACGGCGGCCAACGGCCGCGAAGCCCTCTTCGTCGCCCGCCAGGAACGGCCCGACCTCATCCTGCTCGACCTGATGATGCCGGAAATGGGCGGCTTCGAGTTCATCACCGCCCACAACCGCGACGGCGACGCGCCGGTCATCATCCTGACAGCCAAAATAGAGGAAAGCGACAAGGTACTGGGGCTGGAACTGGGCGCGGATGACTACCTGACCAAACCGTTCAGCCTGCGCGAACTGACGGCGCGTATCCGCGCCGTGCTGCGCCGGGCCGAAAAGAGCACCACCGCCACCTCGGCGCTGCTGCGCGTGGGCGAGTTGTCGCTCGACCGCGGCAGCCGGCTGGTCTCGGCCGACGGCAACACCGTCGAGTTGACCCCGTCGGAGTTCGACCTGCTGGCGACACTGATGGCGTCGCCGGGGCGCGTCTTCTCGCGGCTGGAGTTGCTCGACAAGCTGCAAGGGGACGCCTACGAGGGGTACGAGCGCACCATCGACGTCCACATCCGCAACCTGCGCACCAAAATCGAACCCGACCCGCGCAACCCGCGCTACGTCCTGACCGTCTATGGCATCGGCTACCGTCTGGCGGCCGACTTGAACGGCAACTAACCCATGCGCTCCCTCACTCTCAAACTCGCCCTGGCTTTCCTGGCCGTTGGACTGGCCGGCGTCGTGCTGGTGGCCGTCATTGTGCGCCGCCAGACGCTACTGGAGTTCGACCGCTTTATCGTCGATCAGTATCAGGCCGAGATCATCGCCCGCGTTGGTGACTACTACGTCGAGTACGGGACGTGGTCGGGCGTCGAGGCGGCGTTGCGCGGCCGGCGTGGGCCGGGCGGCGATGGCCCGGGCCGGGGTCGCCCCATGGTATTGACCGACACGGCAGGCGCCATTGTCGCCTCCACCGCTGACGAGAACTATCAGGGCGCAGGCGGCTATGCTGAGGGCACACCTTCGAGCGCGGATCTCGTGCCCATCGACGTCAACGATACGGTCGTCGGCTACATCCAGTTCCTGGACATGGGCGAGACGCAAGACCTGCGCGAAACGGCTGAGGCGGCGTTTCTCGACCGCATGAACCGCGCCATCCTCATCAGCGCCGCCGGGGCGGGGCTGCTGGCGCTGGTGCTGGGCATCGCCCTGGCCAGTACCATCTCGCGCCCAGTGCGCGAGCTGACCGACGGCACCAAAGCGCTGGCCGCGGGCGATCTGGGCCACCAGGTGCCGGTGCGCACGGCCGACGAGATCGGCCAACTGGCGCAGTCGTTCAACCGCATGAGCGCCGATTTGGCCCGCTCCAACCAGTTGCGCAAGCAGATGACAGCCGACATCGCCCACGACTTGCGCACGCCGCTCAGCGTCATCCTGGGCTACTCCGAGGCGCTGCAAGACGACAAGCTGCCGGGCACACCGGAGGTCTACGGCGCGATGCACCGCCAGGCAAAACACCTGAACCGGCTCATCGACGATCTGCGCACCCTGTCGCTGGCCGACGCCGGTCAACTCTCGCTGCAACGCCGCGCCGTGCGGCCCGGCGACCTGCTGGGACACGCCGCCATCGCCTACCTGCCCCAGGCGGAGGAGCGCGGGGGGCAACTGTCGGTGGCCGCCCACGCCGCGCCGGCCAACCGCGACGCCCCCCGCCGGCCCGGAGAGGCGGGCGGGACG
>CALLZA010001042.1 GCA_937858165.1 uncultured Ardenticatenia bacterium | reverse complement strand
GTGACGTAACATGACGTAGATGTCATTGTGGTGGTTTTTTTTTTTTTCAAGCAGAAGACGGCATACGAGATCTAGTACGGTCTCGTGGGCTCGGAGATGTGTATAAGAGACAGGCACATAGGCCACGGCGGCGAGCAGGACAGCTCCGATGCCGGCCGCCAGTGTCCAGCGACGCCGGCCGGCGGCAGTGAGGTAAATGAGCACAAAGACCGCGGCAACGGGCGCGACCAACAAGACCAACATCGGCAGGAAGTCACTCGCCGCCGTCCCGGTCCGAAAATCGGCCAACTGAATCGTGTAGCGCTCGAAATCGGACAGCCACCAGAACAGCAGCCCGTTCAACACGGCCAGCGGGATGACCCAGCCCCAGCGAACGAACGACTCCTTGACCCCGGCGGCGGCGTGTTGCAGCCGATAGAACCAGGCGGCGTAGAGTAGGTTGTCCGGCGCGGCCGTCCGGCGCGCGTCAATGGCCTGCCTGAAGGCGTCAGCCTGACCGGCCTTCACGGCCGCGCCATACGCCTTCTCCAGTTGCTCGGCGTCGTCACCCAGCGCCCCGAAAAGTTCATCGTAAGACATGGTAACTACCTCCCGTCACTTCTTGATTCTACGGGAATCAGCCGGAACCCGCCGCTTCCAACACGGCCAGAGTTTGCGAGGCAGCTTCTTCCCACTTGAAGCGCGCCAGGTTAGCATACCCCTTCACAATCAATTCCCCGCGCAATGCGCCGTCGGTCGCGATGCGCTTTATGGCCGCCGCTATCACAGCCACGTCCAGCGGATCGACCCGCAGCCCTGCGTCGCCCGCCACCTCCGGCAGCGAGCTTGTGCCGGCACAGACGACGGGCACGCCGCAGGCCTGGGCCTCCAGAATGGGGAAGCCGAACCCCTCATAGAGCGACGGGAAAACCAGCGCCGTCGCCCCGGAGAGGAGGGCGGCTTTGTCGGCTTCGTCTACGTAGCCAGGCAGGTGAATCTGATCGCCGACCGCCAACGGCAGACGGCCGACCGCCGCCAGCAATGGCTTGGCCAGCCAGCCGGCCCGCCCAGCCAACACAAGCGAGTACTTATCATTATGTAAACCTGAGGCGGCGAACGCTTCGACCAGGCGAATGAGATTCTTGCGCGGCTGGAGCGTGCCCAGATAAAGCAGATAAGGCCGCCCGATACCGTACCTGGCCACCGTTGCGGCAATGACCGCCGGGTCGTCCACCCGACGTAGGTCAGGGTCGGCGCCGGGATAGACCTGTCTCTTATACACATCTCCGAGCCCACGAGACCGTACTAGATCTCGTATGCCGTCTTCTGCTTGCACAACAAATCCAACAGCACGATAGACATCTCAGAGAACGTACTCGCTACCACGAATGCCTACCAACGTACCCTCCTCGCTATCACCAACGTATACATCCACTGAACCTCATTGTAC
>CALLZA010001041.1 GCA_937858165.1 uncultured Ardenticatenia bacterium | reverse complement strand
GCTGATAGTTGTCGTTTTGTTTGTTTTTTTTTTGCAAGCAGAAGACGGCATACGAGATCTAGTACGGTCTCGTGGGCTCGGAGATGTGTATAAGAGACAGCCCGAGGGAGACTGCGACCGTTTTTTCGTGCCTGCCGCCGGCGGGCCGAACCGAGCAGACAGCGACTTAGGACACCTGCATGATCGCGACACGAGACAACCTGGCTGACTTTCGCCCCCATTCCTTCGCCGCGCCGCGCCTGGACGCGACCCGGCCGGAAGACCTCATCGGCAACACCCCTTTGCTGCGGCTCGACCGAACCGCGGCCGCCTACGCCTTGTCCACGCGCGTGACGCTGCTGGCCAAGGCCGAGTGGTACAACCCCGGCGGCTCCGTGAAGGATCGCGCCGCGCTGCACATCATTCGCGAGGCGGAGCGGCGCGGCCTTCTGCGCCCCGGCATGACCCTGCTCGACGCCACCTCCGGCAACACCGGCATCGCCTACGCCATGCTCGGCGCGGCCCGCGGCTATCGGGTGAAGCTGGCCGTGCCGGAGAACGTCAGCCCGGAGCGGCTGGCCATTCTGCGCGCCTATGGGGCCGAACTCATCCTGACCGACCCGCTGGAGGGCAGTGATGGGGCTGTCCGGGAGGCGCGGCGAATCGCGACCGACGACAGAAGACGGCCGACCGCCGACGGATCTCCGGCCGCGGTCGGCGGTCGGCCGTCGGCGGTCTTCTACGCCGACCAGTACAACAACCCGGCCAACTGGCAGGCCCACTACCTGACGACGGCTGAGGAGATCTGGCGGCAGACGGACGGCACGATCAGCCACTTCGTCGCCGGGCTGGGCACCAGTGGCACGTTTACCGGCGTGACGCGCCGGCTGCGCGAACTGAACCCGGCCGTGGCCTGCGTCTCGGCCCAGCCCGACAGCCCGTTCAACGGCCTGGAGGGGTGGAAGCACATGGCGACGGCCATCGTGCCCGGCATCTACGACGCGACGCTGGCCGACCGCAACGTGACCGTGCGCACCGAGGAGGCCCACGCCATGGCCCGTTTCCTGGCCCGGCAAGAGGGGGTGCTGGTGGGGGTGTCGGCGGCGGCGGGCGTGGTTGCCGCGCTGAATGTCGCCCGCGAGTTGGACGAAGGCGTCGTCGTGACTGTGCTGCCCGATAGCGGCTATAAGTATTTGAGTGAGCGCTTCTGGCTTGAGTAGTTAGTGGTTGGTCGTTGGTCGTTCGTCGTTGGTTACCAACGACGAACGACCAACGACCAACGACAAAGAACCAAGATGCTAAAGTTGACTCCTGACCTTCACGCAGAGATTCGCGCCCACGGCGCGGCCAGTTACCCGCATGAGGGCTGCGGCCTGCTGCTGGGCGAAACGGTGAACGGTGACAATGTTGTCCGCGCCGCTCGGCCGCTGCCCAACGTCTGGCCGGTCGAGAGCGAGAAGCGGGAGCGCTTCCGCATCGACCCGGCCGACTGGCGCGACGTTGAACTGGAAGCGATGGGCGAAGGGCTGGACGTGATCGGCGTCTTTCACAGCCACCCCGACCACCCGCCGGTGGCCTCGCCGCGCGACGTGGCCTGGGCGGCCTTCGCCGGCTACTCGTACCTGATCACCCAGGTCGTCGCCGGGACGCCCGGCCACAGCCGCTCGTGGCAACTGTTACCGGATCGCTCCGGCTTTGTGGAGGAACCAATAGAGGAAGAATGACCTCACGCAAAGATCGCCAAGGACGCAAAGCAAGCTCTTCTTGGCGTTCTTTGCGTCCTTGGCGATCTTTGCGTGAGGTTCTTAGGAGAACTATGACAACGATTCGCATTCCAACCCCATTGCGCCCCTACACCGGGGGCAACAGCACCGTGGCGGTCGACGGCGCGACCGTCGGCGAGGCGCTGGCTGACCTGACGCGTCTGCACCCGCAGTTGCGCCCGCACCTTTACGACGGTGACGAGTTGCGCAGCTTCGTCAACGTCTACCTGAACAAGGAGGACGTGCGCGGGCTGCAAGGGGCGCAGACGGCCGTGGCCGCGGCCGACACGCTCATGATCATCCCGTCCATCGCCGGGGGTTAAAGGTGGCCAAAGATGTAGAAGAGCCTTACGCAAAGATCGCCAAGCGCGCAAAGAATGCCAAGAAGCGTGCTTTCTCTGCGGCCCTGGCGCACTGAGCGATCTATGCGTGAGGTTCTTCCCCACCGTCCACTGTCCAAAGAGACGAGAGGTAAACTGTGGAAACAACGCGTAAAGTGGATCAATCCGCGCTGAAGGTCAATCAGGCGTTCATCATCGCCTTTCTGGTGCTGGGGTTCGTGCTCAACGCCGTCTGGCTGGTGGTCTTCGTGGCCGCGGTCATGCTGGTGGGCACGGTCGTGCCCGCGTTGTCGCTGTTCAAGGGCGTTTATACGCGCGCGCTGCGGCCGTCGGGCCTGGTCAAGGCCAACATCATCGCCGACAACCCGGAGCCGCACCGCTTCGCGCAGGGGTTCGGCGGTGTCGTGCTGCTGGGGGCCATCGCCGCGCTGCTGGCCGGGTCGGCCGTGTTAGGCTGGGCGCTGGTCGGTCTCGTCATTGTGCTGGCGGCGCTGAACCTGTTCCTCGGCTTCTGCGCCGGGTGCTTCGTCTACTACCAGTTGAGCAAGCTCGGCGTGCCCGGTTTCGACCGCCGGCCGATGGGTCAGGGCGGGTAGCATCATGCTGGAGCGCCTGGCCCTTGTCCTCGTTCTGGGCGCGGCTGGTGTGGCCGCCTACGCCCTGCTGCGCCAACTGCACCTGCGGCGGATGCCGACAGTCGCTACCGTCAAGCCGACGCTGCTCTACTTCCGCAGCGATTCGTGCGCCGTCTGCCCTACGCAGGGGCGCTACGTGGATCAACTGGCGGCGCAGTGGGCCGACCTGACCATCGAGCGCATCGATGCCGAGCGCGACCCGGATACGGCGGCGCGCTACCGCGTCTTCAGCCTGCCGACGACGGTACTCATCGACGGCCGCGGCCAGGTGCGCCACGTCAACTACGGCCTGACCGACGCCCACAAACTTGGCCGTCAACTGGCAAGATTACAAGAAGAGGAACCACAGATTACGCCGATTACACAGATTTCCAGAAATGAATCTGTGAAATCTGTGTAATCTGTGGTTTTATAACTTCCGAGGAATCACTATGACCATTCAAGAGCTAATTGACCCGGCCGCGCTGGCCGACGTGAGCCTGTCGCACGAGGAGATCAAGCGCTACAGTCGCCATCTGATCATGCCCGAAGTCGGCATGAGCGGGCAGAAGCGGCTGAAGGCGGCGGCGGTGCTGCTCATCGGCGCGGGCGGCCTCGGCTCGCCGCTGGCGATGTACCTGGCCGCGGCCGGCGTCGGCCGCCTGGGCCTGGTCGACTACGACGTGGTCGACTACTCCAATCTGCAACGGCAGATCATTCACGGCACGAAGGACGTCGGCCGGCTGAAGCTGGCGAGCGCCCGGGATCGCATCCTCGACATCAACCCCCACGTTCAGGTAGACACCTACGAAGTACCGCTGACCTCGGCCAATGCGCTGGAGCTGTTCGCGCCCTACGACATCATCATCGACGGCACCGACAACTTCCCGACGCGCTATCTGACCAATGACGCCTGCGTGCTGCTGGGCAAGCCCAACGTCTACGGCAGCATCTTCCGCTTCGAGGGGCAGGCGTCGGTCTTCTATGCCCAGGAGGGGCCGTGCTACCGCTGCCTCTTCCCGGAGCCGCCGCCGCCGGGGCTGGTACCCAGTTGCGCCGAGGGCGGGGTGCTGGGCGTGCTGCCCGGCACGGTCGGGGCCATCCAGGCGACGGAGGCGATCAAGCTCATTCTGGGCGTGGGCGAACCGCTCATCGGCCGCCTGCTGCTCTACGACGCGACGACGATGACCTTCGACGAGGTGCGGCTGCGCAAGAACCCCAACTGCCCGGTCTGTGGCGAGCACCCGACGCTGACCGAGCTGATCGACTATGAGCAGTTCTGCGGCGTGCCCGCCCACGACCACAGCCCCTTCGCCGGGGCGGAGAACGGCGCGGCCATCCCGACCATCACGCCGCGCGAGTTGAAGGCCCGGCTGGACGCCGGCGACGATCTGCTCATCCTCGACGTGCGCGAGCCGCACGAGTGGGAGATCAGCAATCTGGGGGAGTTGGGCGCGGTGCTCATTCCCCGCGCGCATCTGCTGGAACATCTAGGAGAACTGGACACAGCGAAGGAGATCGTCGTCCACTGCCAGATGGGCGGCCGCAGCGCTCAGGCCGTGCGCGAGCTCCAAGCCCACGGCTACCGCAAGCTCTACAATCTGGCGGGGGGGATCAACAAGTGGGCGTTGGATGTGGATCGGAGTTTGCCGGTCTATTGAGAAGTTGGCAGTTGTCAGTTGGCAGTAAAAGCGCCCGGGGTTAGCCGGGCGCTTTATGTATGAGTCTGGCAGGTGCAGGCGTCGCCAATCTTGACATAGGTTATTGGAATGGTGCCGGCACTATTTCCGCTTCCCAATTAACTTGCTCAACGATTTGAACGCGGCGACGCAGTTGAACAAAGACCCTTTCGCTATCGGTTGGCAATTGCGATTGCAGGGCTGTGGCTGCATTTGCCTGGTTGAAAGACGGATCATCCGCGTCCAGGAAGACGAGCACGGCCCGATCGGGCATATTGTCGAGAATGTCGGGATGCTCGAACACGTACTGATTAAATTGCTCGCTAAGTTCAATGATCTTATCGGCTACTTCTGCTGAACTCATTTTCGCTTCCATTGTCTGTATCGCTCTACGTAGAAATTGTGATTCACGCGCAAGTCACGGAGCGCGAAGGTGAAAGCGTCCTCATTCGTCGCAAAGGCCATCGGCGGTGACTTGATCTGCGAACCATCGGGCCGTAGGTCATCGCGATGGACAAACTGATGGGCGTTGTCGTAGCGCGTAATTGGTGTCCAGGAACCGTCCTCGAATGTCTCCAACTGCACAACGAAGCGCAGGATACGGCCCCGGCTTTCCACATACCGTACCCGCAACAGAATGTCATCAGGTAATGGTATGAAGAACTCGCGTTGCTCCATCTTCCAAACATAGTAGCACGGTTCGCTATGGTGTCAACGCGGCTAATACGGGTATGTTGGCTATCCTGCCACAATTAGCGCTGCCCTGTAGGTGATTGCGGGTGCACTTCGTAATGGTTACAAGTCCCTTTTCTCCGTGCCGCGCCCGGTTTCGTAACGATCAGGAGACGATCGTCCGCTATACTGGCCGCAATCCAGTCAGACAAGGCAGGCAACGATGACTCAAAGCAACACCCACGACCCAACGGCGGCCGACCGCAACGAACGACGCTGGGATCGTTGGGGCTGGATTACCCTGGCGGTCGGCGTTCTGCTGGTCGTCTGGCCGGTCTGGGTCGCGCTCTACTCTTTCCGCTATCCGAGCGACGGCTGGGAGAGTGCCTCGGCCCGTGGCTTCAACGACACTGGGCCATACCGGATGCTCCAGAACCTGACTGGCGAATCGTCGCTATTGCAGCCGGAGGATCGTGTAGTCGCCATCAACGGCCGCTCGCTTGTGGATAATAGCTTACCGCCGCTGCCGAGCGATCTGCATGTTGGGCAAACGGTGCGCTACACGATCGAGCGGTCCAGCCAACGACTGGATGTAGCTGTCCCTATCGTCCGGCTCACCCCCGCGGCTATGATCCGCCCACTGATAGATGAGTTTTACGAGAATCCTGGCAATCTCCTTTTTGGGACCGCACTGCTGCTGCTGGCGGTGATTGTATTTCTCCTGCGTCCGGGCAATCAGGCGGCGCGATACCTATTTATCTTTGTCGCCTTCAATCAAGGCATCACCCTTTCTGTACAAGCGGGGCTTTACGCGGCCTTGCGGCCGTCCTGGTCGGTCTTCTTGCAGCAACTACACGGTTGGGGCTGGGTCTATATATTTCTGCCGGCGGTCGCCCTTATCGTCCTCGTCTTTCCAATTCGCAAGTGGCCGATGCGGCGCTTTCCCCGCCTAACGCCTTTTATGTTTATGGGCCTGCCGTTGCTGGTCAGCGTTATCGCCAATGCCCTCGTTCATTTCGGCGGCATTCTCCCGGCCGGAAATGCGCTTCTGCCATTGATGATCTACAGTATCGGCCTGATGCTGATCACCGTCCCGATAACCCTGATCCACAATCTGTTGACTATTCGCGAGCCGTTGGCGCGCGCGCAAATGAGGTGGATAGCCTTGGGTTTTGGATTTGGCTTGGTGCTGCCTTTCTCCGTCTTAATGTTCAACTTTGTCGTTTTGGGCGGCAACGGCAGTGAATCGATCACCCGCCTCGGTAATTTGGCCTTGCTACTCCTGCCGCTCTGCCTAGCCATCGGCATCCTGCGCTACCGCCTCTTCGACATCGACGTCATCATCCGGCGCACGACCAGCTAAGCCCTCGTTACCGGCCTGCTGGCGCTGGTCTACTTCGGCAGCATTGTTGTCCTCCAGGGGGTGCTATCTCCCTTCACCGGTGATTCGACGCCGGCCGTCGTCCTCTCGACGCTGCTCATCGCCACGCTCTTCCTGCCCGTCCGCCGCCGGGTGCAGGACGCCATCGACCGCCGCTTCAACCGCAGGCGCTACGACGCCGCGAAGACGCTGGCCGCCTTTGCCGCCGCCGCCCGCGATGAGACCGACCTTGACGCGCTGCTGGCCGAGCTGGTGCGCGTCATCCAGGTGACGATGGAGCCGGAGCAGGTGTCGGTCTGGCTGCGGCCGACCACCGACGGCCGACCGCCGACCGCCGACCACTGACCGCCGACTGCCGACGGGCGACCGCTGACCCCCGACCGTTGAAGTTACGTCGGGCCAATACACAATGTAGGCGCGATATTTGCATCTCGGCGTCCCTGGGCCTTTGGGCAGAACTCTTGCGGTGGTCGTCGGTCGGCCGTCGGTCGTCGGCAATCACCCCCCAACCGCGCTATAATCCTCTCATGAAATACGGCTTTGTCTTGCCAAGTGGCGACGCGCGGACGGCAGCCGACATGGCTCGCGTCGCCGAAGAGGCGGGCTGGGACGCCTTTTTCGTCTGGGGACCGGTGTGGGGGGGAGACGCCTGGGGGGGCCCGACGGCGGGCGGGGTGGGGAACCAGCGCAATCCGCTGGGGAACATGCTGACACCCAGCCCGGCGCACCGGCCGGTGAAGATTGCCCGGACAAAGGCCACCCCTCACACTCTCTCCGCCCGGCGGGACACTCTCCGGGCACGCCCCGGGGGC
>CALLZA010001040.1 GCA_937858165.1 uncultured Ardenticatenia bacterium | reverse complement strand
TCTACTGGGGTCTCTTGTTCATTCTTTTTTTCTGTCTGTGCTTCTTGTGTCTCTGTGTGATGATGCGCCGTATGTTAGTGGTGTCTTGTCTATTTTGTTATTGTACGTCTCACTCCCGTGGTCATTCACATTGTTTTTTTTTTAATGATGCGGCGCCCTCCGAGATCTACACTAGATCGCTCGTCGGCAGCGTCAGATGTGTATAAGAGACGGCGGGTGACGCGCAGATAAGTAGCCTGGTCGGCGCCGATGATCATATCGCTCATCCGCCTCTGCAACGCCCCCGGCGTCCATACACCGGCGTAGACGAGAACCTCGTCGTTGGGCACCTGATCATCCTGATTGGGGTTGGTGGAGAAATCGACGCGCAACATCCTATTGGCGTCTTGTTCGATGAGGATGCCCTGCGTCTGCACTTTTTGAGTCACGTCGGAGTTGAACTTAACGATGTAGTCCAGGTCCGCGTCGTCGGCCGACTGCATAATGCGGGGCGCGTTGTTGGCGTTCTTGTTGATGTAGTGATCACTCCCCTCCGGCACCACGATCTTGAAGCTCGTGCCGGTCGAGATGAACTGGGTTTCACCGCTGGCGTCGATGGGCGTACCCCAGACTGTCGCCAGGCTGCACGAGTTGAAGTTATCACTGAACGGGCCGGCGGGGACGATGAAGCGGGCGACGACGTTCTTGTTGGCGTCCATCGTCAGTTGCAGGGGGTTGGCGCTGCTGGTGACGTCGCCCGACCAGCCGGCGAAGACGGAGTCGGGGCCGGGCATGGCCGTCAGGGTCACCTGTGTGCCCCAGGCGTAGTCGTCCTGTTCGGGGTCGATCTCGATTGTGCCGGTGCCGTTGCCGGTCGTGCTCGTCGTCAGCGTGACCGCGCCCAGAGGGGCAAACGTCGCCGTGACGTTGGTCTGCGCGGTAATGGTGACGGTCGTCGCCAGCGACGTGCCGGTGGCGTCGCCCGACCATTCGACGAACTGCCAGCCGGGCGCCGGGATGGCCGTCAGCGCCACCTGCTGGCCGATGAAGTAGCCGGCCGGCTGGTCGGGCAGTTTGGCGACCGCCCCCTGGCCGCTGATGGTGACGTTGAGCGGGTAGACGTCCGGCTCAAACGTGGCCGTGATGACCATGTTGCTGGTGATCGTCACTTCGATAGGGTTGACCGTGCCCGAAGCACCGCCACTCCAGCCGACAAAACGCTGTTGCGCGTCGGGGGTGGCCGTCAGGGTGATGACGGTGCCGGTGGGGTACTGCGCCATCTCCGGCTCGATCGTCACGTTGCCGGCGCCGACTTCGTTGACCGTCAACGTAAAGTAGACGATGGGCGCGAAGTGGGCGGTGACGCTGGTATCGCCGTTGATGGTCACTTCCAGCGGGTTGCTGGTCGAAGTGACACTGCCCGTCCAGCCGACGAAGAAGTAGCCGTCGTCGGGGGTGGCCGTGACGGTAACGAGCTCACCGTTGCCATAGAGCGGCTTCTGAGGCGTCCAGTTGACGCTGCCGTTGCCGGACGAGGTGGCGGTGAAGGTGTATTGGGCGGCCGAGAAGTTGGCCACGATGTTGAGGTTGCCGTTGACGGTGACCGTCTCGGTGGGATTTGTACCGCTGAGATCGCCACTCCAGCTGGTAAAGCCATAGCCGCTGTTGGCCGTGGCCGTTACCTGGACCTGCTCGCCCGGCGCATAGGTGGCCTTGTTGGGGTTCAGCGTCACCACACCGCCCGCGGGCGGGTTGGCGCTGGTGGTGATGGTGAAGGATTGGGCGAACGTGGCCGTGATGGCCATGTTCTTGGTGACGTTGACCGTGGCCGGGTTGGTCGTGCCGGTCAGGTCGCCCGACCAGCCGGCGAAGACCCAGCCGCTGATGGGCACGGCCGTCAGGGTGACGCTCTCGTTGTAGTCGTAGGCCGCCTTGTCGGGCGATTTGGTGACGGAACCCTTGTCGGCCGGGCTGGCGGTCACGGTCAGGGTGTACTGCGCCGGCTTGAAGTAGGCGGTGATGGTGTGCTGGCCGGTGATGGTGAAGTTGGCCGGGTTGTTGCTGCCCAGCTCCGCCCCGGCGCGCGCCTCGGCCGCGCCAACAGTGGCCGTCAGCGGCTTGTAGGCGTTGTAGATGACCGGCTTGGCGTTGTCGAAGACCGTCTCCTCCATCAGGGCGAAGGTGAACTCGCGCGGCAGCACCGCCGGGTCGAGCAGATAGGCGGCGGCCTTGCGGCCGAAGCCCAGCTTGGTCATGAGGTTGCCCTGTTGGGCGTAGGAGTCGGTCTTGTCGTCGTTGGTGTGGCTGGCGAAGTAGATGGCACGCTCGACGACGGGATCGACGAAGTAGGCCCACTCCTCAGGTTCCAGATCGCCTTCCCAGGCGACCGAGGTGAGGGTTTGTGTGCCGTCGTTGCGCACGACAAAGTCGCTGTTCGTCTGCAATTGACCGCCCGGCGTGCCCTCATAGAGCACCCAGTACGCATAGGGCGCGGTTAACATGGTGAAGACGGTATAGTTGGGATAGATCTCGAACTGCCCTTCCCACTTATCGCGGCTGACTGGGGCCTTCTTTTCAATGACGTGCAGAGTTACCTTCAACGGCCCCTGGTTGACCAGGGTTGTCACCATATTCTTGGAGCCGGGGTGAAAGTGGCCGCCGTTGTTGGGCGAGACGGCGTTGGGGATACCGCGGAAGGTGCCGCCGTTGCCGGAAACAGTCTTGTTGTAGTTGATCCAGTCGTTGCCGTCGGCGTCGTCGAGGCTGGAAAAGCCGCCGCCGGCGGGGTGGTAGTAGTACGTACCGGCCTGCGTCTCGATCTTGTAAGCAGCGCTGCCCTCATCAACGATGCCGTCAGTTAGTGTCACCTGGGGCGGCACGGAGGGCGGGGCAAACCCCTTGCCGGTCACGTCGAAGTAAACGTGATAGGTGCGGCTGGCTCCGGCGGCGGTGTTGCCTTCCATGATCAGCACCAGCGTGCCGGCGGCCTTGTTGGTGGCGTTGTAGTCGCCGGCCTTGTCGAACTGGAACGGCACGGCGGCGTCGATGACGGCGTCGTTGGCGTCCACTTCGACGACGCGGATGGAGTTGGGGTCGAGCGCGCCCGTCTTGCCCAGCGAGCTCCAGAGCTGGGTAAAGTTCAGCTCGAACTCGGCCGGCTTGTTCTTGCGCGCGAAGCCGGCGGCGGCGGCCGTCACTTCGACGCGATAGTCCCAGTTGTTGTCCCACCAGACGAGATCGCTGGCCAGGACCCACTTGTCGAACATCCAGCCGGTGATGGGCGTGGCCGTCAGCGTCACGGTCTGGCCGTTGCCATAGGGCGGCGGCGGGCTGACGTTGACGGAGCCTTTACCGGCCGGGTTGACGTTGACCGTCAGGCCAAAGGCGTCGGGGGCGGCGCCCAAGGGGCGGGCCGACGGCAAGAGGGCCGCACCAACCGCCACCAAACAAACGATCAGGAGAAAGCGTAACTGTACTTTTCTGCTCATGTCTAACTATCCCTCAGGGCATCACGAGACCGTTCGCGTGGCGAACGGGTCTTTCCGGCGGCCATGGGCCACCCACTGATAGGTCGTCGGATCCGGTTTGCTCCAAACTCCGGGGCACACTGCTCCCGCAACGACTTGTGCCACTTATAGCATAAGGGTAATCACTTACAGCTTTCCTTAACGGAGCTTTTACTTGCTCGCCAGTGGTTTTAAGTATTAAGCAACATCCAAAAGTGATGAGTAATTTTAGGCGTTAATGCCGTCCATTTGCATGGATAGAACTTGACTCGCGCGCGGCAGTCGGCTACTATCTCCCCCTCTCAATTAGGGAAGCCCGTCCTTCGAACGAGATAGCGGATGAGTCCACCATTGGACGCACGCTGCGGCGCAGTACCCATGCCATGGCGAGTCGCGGCGTGGGCGGTGGCGGGTAGGTGCCCGGCTGCCAAGGAAGTGATGCACGTGTACAGGAAAGTTTCGACGGCTACTCTATGGCTGCTGACGCCCTTTGTGATCTTGTTTGGCTGGGCCTGGTTCGATAGCAGCCAGGCGGCCGAGCCGGCGATCAATTCCGGCGCGAGTCCGACCTGGCAACACCTCTCGACAGAAACCGGCGACCTGCCTCCCCCTTCGGACAGCACCCAGCAAGTGATGACGCTCGTGCTGGACCTGGATCAGGACGGCGACAATGACTTTGTCATCGGCGTGCGCCGCGCCCCCGGCCCGTCGCTGGTGTGGTATCGTCGCGAGGCGTCGGGCTGGACACGCCGGGTCATTGAGACCGATGTCCTGCAACTGGAGGCCGGCGGCGCGTTCCACGACATTGACGGTGACGGCGACCTCGATCTTGTGGCCGGCAACAACAATCAGGGCGATGACATCTGGTGGTGGGAGAACCCCTACCCCGCCTACGACGGCGGTGATTGGACGCGCCGGGTCATCAAGAATGACGGCGCCAACAAGCATCACGACATGATGTTTGGCAACTTTGACGACGATCCCGGCGCGGAGTTTGTATTCTGGAACCAGGGCGCGTCGCAGTTGTCGATCGTCAACGTGCCGGCCGACCCGCGCGGCACGCAGCCCTGGCCGGGCGTGTCGGCCGTCTGGGCCGCGCCATCGGGTCAATATGAAGGGCTGACCCAGGCCGATGTGGACGGCGACGGGCGCAGCGACATCATTGGCGGCGGCTACTGGTTCAAGCACACCGGCAATGCGTTCACGGCCAACCTTATCGACGCGGCAAGGTTTAGCCGCGTGGCCGCCGTCCAGCTCGTCCCCGGCGGCCGACCGGAGATCGTCCAGGTTCCCGGCGACGGCGACGGTGTGGCGCGCTGGTTCCAGTGGACCGGCGCGGCCTGGGTAGGCCAGGCGCTGCCCATCGGCGAGGTGAAGCATGGGCACTCGCTCGATAGCGGCGACGTTAACGGCGACGGCCATCTCGATCTCATGATCGGCGAGCAGCGCGCCGTCGGCGGCAACACACCGGAAAACCCCAACGCCCGGCTGATGGTGCTGTTTGGCGACAGCCAGGGCAACTTTGTTGTGCAGGAAGTGGCCGTGGGTTACGGCAACCATGAGTCGCGCCTGGCCGATTTGGACGCCGACGGCGACCTGGACATCCTGGGCAAGCCGTTCCTGTGGGACACGCCGCGGCTAGACGTGTGGCTCAATGACACAGTGGGCGAGCCGCCAACCTGCACGCCACTGGCGCAGTGGACGACGCATCTCATCGACGACAATCGGCCGCGGCGAGCGGTGTTTGTCGATACGGCTGACCTGGACGGCGACACCCGCCCGGACGTGATCGCCGGCGCGTGGTGGTATCGCAATCCCGGCGCGCCCGGCGGCGTATTGACCCGGGCGGAAATCGGCGCGCCGCTCAACCAGATGGCCGTCGTGGCCGACTTCGACGGCGACGGTGACGCCGACATCCTGGGCACGATATTGGAAGGCGCTCAGGACCACATCGGCAACGACTTTGTCTGGGCGCAGAACGACGGCGCGGGCGGATTCACGATCCACAGCAACGTGCCTGCCGGCAGCGGCAACTTCCTCCAAGGGGCGGCTGTCGGTGCGTTCAATTCCGGCGGGCGGCAAGTCGCCCTGTCCTGGCACAACGCTGCCGGCGGCATCCAGTCGCTCAGCGTGCCCGCCAATCCGGTAAGCACGCCCTGGTCACTGGAGGCGTTCTCGCCCACGGCCGCCGGCGAAGAGATCAGCGCGGGAGACATCGACGACGACGGCGACCTGGATTTGCTTCTGGGCGAACAATGGCTGGAGAACGCCGCCCCCTGGGCCGATCACGCGCTCTTCGCCACCAGTCACGAAGCCGACCGCAACCGCCTGATCGACATGGACGGCGACGGCGATCTGGACGCGGTCGTCGGCTTTGAGGGCATCAGCGTCAACCGGCCGGTGGCGTGGTATGAGCAGCCGGCCAGCCCGACCGCGCTGTGGGCCGAGCATCCCATCGGCACGGCCGTCGGGCCGCAGAGCCTTGACGTGGGCGACCTCGATGGCGACGGCGACATGGATGTGGTCGTCGGCGAGCACAACCTGTCTAACCCAAACACCGGTCGCGTTCTTGTCTTCGAGAACCGCGACGGCAGTTGGCAACAACACCTCGTCGCCACGGGCCACGAACACCACGACGGCACGCAGCTTTTCGACGCCGACGGCGACGGCGACCTCGACGTCGTCTCCATTGGTTGGTCGCACGGCAACGTGTTGCTCTACGAACAGATCGCCTGCCCCGACCAGCCGAGCGCGACGCCGACGGCCACAACGTCGCCCACGGCCATGATGACGGCGACGGTCACGGTTACGGCCACGGCCACCGTCACGGCCACCGCCACGGCCACGGCCACCGCTACGGCCACCGCTACGGCCACCGCCGCGGCCACGGCCACGGCCACCGCAACAGCAACGCCTCTGCCGGGCGACGCGGGTCTTGTCTATCTGCTCAGTTCGACCACCAACGGCCAGGTAAACGGGGTGCAGTTTGCCGATGAGGATATTCTGAGCTTCGACACGAGTACCGGCCAATGGTCCCTCTACTTGGACGGCTCCGACGTCGGTTTGGGGGGCAGCGACATCGACGCGCTGCACCGGTTGGCCGACGGCACGCTCCTGCTGAGCCTGGATAGCGTCCTCTCGGTGGCCGGGCTGGCAGTGGATGACTCCGACGTGCTGCGCTTCGCGCCGTCGTCGTTGGGAACCAACACCGCCGGGACGTTCAGCCTTTACTTCGACGGCTCCGACGTCGGTCTGACCACCAACGGCGAAGACGTGAATAGCCTGGCGATGACCACCGCCGGCCTGCTGTTGAGCACCAACGGCAACGCGAACGTGGCGGGAGCCGCCGGGCGCGATGAAGACCTGCTGCTGTTCGTCCCATCGAGCCTGGGCGAGACGACGGCCGGGACGTGGTCGCTCTACTTTGACGGCTCGCTCATGGGGCTGGGCCAGGACAAGGAGCACATCTCCGCCGCCGCGGCCGGGCCGAACGCGCTGCTCAATCTCATCGGCTCCAAGGCGACGCAGATCGACGCTCTGGCCGGGGGCGCGGCCGACATCTTCGCCTGCGCCCTGGCCGGCACAGGGTCGGCGACCGCCTGCCCGCCCGCGCCGAGCCAGGGATGGCGGGGGGGTCGCTGCCGCGTTTGTGCGGTGGACACTGCCGACCTCGTGCTCCGACCCGGGGAGGGGCAGCCGCCGCGCCACCCCGCACCCCCACCGCCCCCCACCCGCCCCACCCCCACACACCAC
>CALLZA010001039.1 GCA_937858165.1 uncultured Ardenticatenia bacterium | reverse complement strand
TGGCGGGCGTCGGCGCGGGGGGCCGGGGCGTGGGGGATGACGCCGGGGCGGCGGGCGCTGGGGGCACGGAGCCAGGCGTGGACCACGGCCAGCGCGGCCGCGTCGGGGCCGGTGCCCAACCCCAGTTGCGCCCGCTGGAGTGTGATGCGTTGGTCGGGCGAAACGACGAGTTGGTCGAGCAGGCTCTCGGCGTCGCGCACACTGCCCGACGCCTGCCGCGCCAGCAGCTCCACCGCCCCTGGCTCGATGGCCAGCGCCTCGCGCTCGGCCAGCCAGTTGAGCCGCCCGGCGATCTCCGGCGTAGTCAGTAGCCGGAAGTTGAACTGCTGGCAGCGCGACTTGATGGTGACGGGGACTTTGTGCTCCTCGGTCGTGGCCAGGACGAAGATGGTGTGGGCCGGCGGCTCCTCCAGCGTTTTCAACAGCGCGTTGAAGGCGGCGATGGAGAGCATGTGGACTTCGTCGATGATATAGACTTTGTAGCGCCCCTGGCTGGGGGCGAAGTTGACCTTCTCGCGCAGCAGGCGGATGTCATCGCCGCCGGTGTTGCTGGCGGCGTCGATCTCGATCAGGTCGAGGAAGCGAGCCTCATTGACGGCGTGGCAAAGCGGACAGGTGTCGTCGGGGCGGGCGGCGGGGTCGGCCGCCTGGCAGTTGACCGCCTTGGCCAGCAGGCGGGCCATCGTCTTTTTGCCCGTGCCGCGCGGGCCGCAAAAGAGGTAGGCGTGACCGATGCGGTCGGCCGTCACCGCCGCTTGCAGCGTGCGCGTAACGTGCTCCTGGCCGATGACCTGGTCGAAGCGAGCCGGACGCCATTTGCGGGAGAGGGCTTGAGACATGAGCTTCCCTGTCACCTGACAGGTGGGCGTTGGCGACCAACGCCAGCGTTGGCGGCCAACGCCCACCTGTCAGGTCCGATGGCCCCAAGTTTACCACCGAAGGGAGGGGGGTACAAGACGGGCCGGCCGATCACGAGCCACGGCGTCCTCTCATGACTGAGATGGAACAGAGGTACCACATGGCTGCTCTCTAATAAAGAGACGTAGGCACAATGGCCAAAACCCATATGTCACCTTCGGGATTTTCTGGTATAATATGCTCATATCGTTGGTGAATTAGCAGTTACTTTCCCTGCTCGACCTTCCTCAGAGAAAAACGACTGCCGGGCGAGGAAAAACAGCATGATCGTGGCGCATACTCTCCTCATCAAGCGGCCAATCGAAGACGTATTCGCAGCGGCCACCAATCTCCCCCTCAGCGTCGCCTGGCGCAGCGCCATCTGCGGCGCGTTCCAAACGAGCGCCGGCCCATTGGGCGTGGGCGCGACGTTCAGCCAGGAGGTGGAGATCATGGGCACGAGGCGCACCAACACAGCCATCGTCACCAAATTTGACCCACCGTACTGTTTCGCCTATGAGCTAGTGGCCGGATTCGTCCACCACGCCACGCGGTTCACCCTGGAGCCTGAGCGGGACGGAACGCGCTTCACCATGACAGTTGAAGGTGAAACCGTGCCGGTATGGCTGAAATTGATGCGTGAAGCGCTCATGCTCCGCTGGGCGCAAAATACCGTCGCCCAGGAGATGGAAACGTTCAAGGCGTTGATCGAGAGTGGGGCGCATCAGGTGGAGCCGGTGGCGGTGTAGCGGTCGCCCGCGGCGGCCTGTGGCTGCCATTGCCCGGCCAATATCTAGCCCTCATTGGCTTGCCTAGCTCATATGTGCTATCATCCGCGCCCATGACGCTGGAATACGAGCGCCTGGGACCAGAACTGCAACAGATGGCCGTCGCCGCCGCCCGATTGCGGGCGGTGCAGGCCGAGCGCGCCGCTCAACTGCGCCAGGTGTTGGCCCGCCGCGCCTCTGACTGGGACGCGATTGAGGCCGGACTGGCCCGCGCCCAGGCGGAGCACGGTGCCGATCCCAAGTTCTTCCGCGCCGCTCGCCCTCTCGGCCGCGACGAGCCGCTCGACCAGCCCATCTCCGCCCCACCGCCGCCGCCGCGGGCCACGCTCATCGCCACCGACGGCTCGCAAATCCTGCCCGACCGCCACGCCTCCTTCCTCTACTATCTGATCAACATCGGCGCGATCATCTACTATCACGGCGAACCGACCACGCCCAGCGTCGTCTCCCTGCCGTCCATCTTCTACCCGACGATCGAAGACGACATGACCGACGACGCGCCCGGCTTCGACAAGAGCGAAGTGACCATCGCCCGCGACCGGCGCGAGATCGAGACGCTGGCCGCGCTGGCCCTCAGCGAACAGGGCAGCGCCTCGCGCACCCTGGCCATCCTCGACCAGCGCCTGCTCTACTGGCCCTTCGTCGGCGAGCGCGAAAAGACAGAGGAGGCCGTCTTCGCCTGGACGGCGGCCATGACTCAAATCTATGAGACCGGCGCGCTGCTGGCCGGCTACATCGACCGGCCCGGCAAGGCGTCGGTCGTCACCTTGCTACAAACGCTGCTCGACGACCCGACGATCAATCTGCGCGAACTCGGCCGCCGCCCCGGCCCGGGCGAACTGACCGACGCCGACCTCTACGCCACGCTGCTCGGCCCGGGCCAGCGCAGCCCCGTCTTCGTCGACGTCTCACGGGCCAACGAGCGCTTTGCCGAAGAGCACCCGCTGATCGAGGTGTGCTTCTTCTATCTGAATCCAGGTTCCAGGGGCCAGGTTCTAGGGGCCAGGGAAGAAGGCGAGAGTGCGGCAGAGCAGGGGAATGGCGACGAGGCATCTTCCCCTGGAACCTGGCCCCTGGAACCTGGAACCTTTTCGCTCGACCTCGGCCCTCGCCCACCGGCCCCTGCCCCGGCGCGGGCCATCGCCCGCGTCGATATCCCACGTTGGGTGGCCGAAGACCCAACGGCGGTGGCCTTCGTCCACGGTCTCATCTACGACCAGTGCAAGCTGATGGGCGACTACCCTTACGTACTGGCGCGGGCCGACGAGTTGGCCGTCGTCGGCCGCCACGACGAGATGAATCTGAACATGATGATCGACGGTCACATGCAGCGGCTGGGCGTGCCCGACAGCCTGAGCGCGGCCAAGGCCGGCAGCAAAGACATCGCCCGCGCCGGGCGCACGCGACACGAGTTTCGACCAGGAATATAAGGTCTTCTTCAGTGAGGCAGATATGGAGCTATTCGCAGCGGAAAACAAGGGGGACGTGGGGCGGGTGTTGCGGGCGGGAACGCAGGGGTTCACCATCGGCTGCCAGGTACGACAACTCTCCGGCCCGTCGTTCGGCTGCCTGGTGAAGGCCCAACCCGTTGACGCCCGTGAGGCCATCTTCGGCCTTATCTACAACATGGCCGTCGATGACGATCCGCTTGTGCGTCGCCTCATCCTGGCCGACAACCAGCCGGAAGCGGTCATTAACGACCAGCGCCAGAACCGACTGCTGCCGATCGAGATGAGCGTGCTGGCCGTCGGCTACTGCCGCGACGGCCGCTTCTACCACGGCCTGCCTCCCCGCCCACCGCTCAACCTCGATCCGGTGCTGCTGTGCCTCGACAAGGCCGAAATCGTGCGCTTCACCGACCGGCTGGGCTACCTACGCCTCATCCTGCGCGGCAAGGAGCTGGGGGTGCCCGTCGATCAGTTACTCGTGGCCCACCTGCAAGACGTCTACCGTCTGCGCGGCTACGACGCCGACTGGGCCGTGGCCGTCATCGCCGAGGTCATCGAGCTGCTGCGCAACGACTACGCCACGCTCGTGCCCGTGCTGGAAGCCATCGGCGAGGCTCTGCCCGAACTCGACGCCGCCGGCGCGCTGGGAGGCTTCTAATGTTGCCCGACGTTCCCGGTGTATCCCACCTTCCTGAGTGGGTTTCACCTTCTTCATCCCCCACGTCCGCGCCCCTCGGCTACATCGTCGGCGGCGGCCTGAAGGAAGGGTTCCGCATCCGCCTGACCGTCCCGGCCGACACCGTCCAGGAAGGCAGCTTCGTCGTCTGCGAGAGCGGCCGCTACCGCTACTTCGGCCTGGTCACCGACCTGCAACTGGGGGCGACTGACCCGCGCTTCGCCGACGAGCAGTCCGACCGCCTGCCGGCGGTCATGCGCCGCGCCCTTTACGGCAAGACGCTCTATACGACCCTGGCTGTCTACCCAACGCTGATGCTCGACCTGGGGCCTGACCTGACCGCCCCGGAGCGGGCCGAGTGGCAGGCGCGGGTAGATAGCGGCGAGGAGAATCCCGGGCCAAAGCCGGTCAAGACCGTGCCTGCCCACCACGCGCCGACGCGCCCGGCCGACGCCGCCGACGTGGCGGCCATCTTCGGCCAGGAGGGCGGGACCAACTTCGTCGTCGGCCACACCATCGAACAGGGCTACCCCGTCTGCCTCGACCTGGAGCGCTTCGTCAAGCGCAGCAGCGGCATCTTCGGCGCGACGGGCACTGGCAAAAGCTTCCTGACGCGCATGGTGCTGGCCGGGCTGATGAAGAGCGACGTGGCCGCGGCCCTCGTTTTCGACATGCACAACGAGTACGGCTACGACGACCGAGACGCCGACCGCGGCACGCCGGTGCGCGGCCTGAAGTCGATGTTCGGCCAGAAGGTGCAGATCGCCGGGCTGGGCAAAGACACACGCGTCCGCGGCAGCTCGGCCGACTTCACGCTCGAACTGGCCCTGGGCGACTTCGGCGCGGCCGACATCCTGCTGCTGGCCGAGACGCTCGACCTGAACGAGACGGCGGCGGTGACGCTGGGCGCGCTGGAGCGCAGCTTCGACCGCCGCTGGTTTGCCGAGTTCATGGCCATGAAACCGGGCGCGGTCATCGAAGACGACAACGGCCGGAAAGTCCCCGCCGGCGACTCCGTGGCCTACTGGGCCAACGGCCAGAACGTCCACCCCACGGCGGCCGAATCGCTGCACCGCAAGCTGCAACCCATCTACCGCAAGTCCTACGTCGTCGAGCGCCCGGCGGCCGACGCCGTGAAGGCCATCGTCGACCAGTTGGAGAACGGCCGCCACGTCATCCTCAGCTTCGGCGAGCACGACAACGAGCTTGACTACATGCTTGTCAGCAACGTGCTGACCCGGCGCATCCGGCAGGAGTGGGTGCGCAAGACCGAGAACCACAAGTCGTTTGGCGAGGCTCCGCCGCGGCCACTGGTCATCGCTGTTGAGGAAGCCCACAAGCTGCTCAGCCCGACTGTGGCCGGGCAGACGGCCTTCGGCACCATCGCCCGCGAGCTGCGCAAGTACAATGTGACGCTGCTCATCGTCGACCAGCGGCCGTCGGGCATCGACGACGAGGTCATGTCGCAGTTGGGCACGCGCGTCACCGGCTGGCTGGGCGACGAGGACGACATCCGCGCCGTCCTCAGCGGGCTGGCCGGGCGCGAGCAGTTGCGGGGGATGCTGGCCCGCCTGCAGGAGAAGGAAGAGGTGCTGCTGCTGGGCTGGGGCGTCAAGATGCCCATCCCCATTCGCTCGCGCCGCTACGACCAGCGCTTCTACGACGAGATGCGCGGGCGGCCGTCGCCCACCCTGCCGGGCGAGCGGTACACCCTGCAAAACGCCAACGACGACCTGTTCTAAATCGAACGCAAAGCCCAGAAGCTTTTTGGGCTTTGCGTTCTCTGCGTCTTTGCGTGAGACTTTCTTCTCTGCTACTATTGAGTCATTATCCTTCATCCATAGATCATCCTTGCGGGTCTGATTCATTCGATGTCCGTCACTCTGGTTACTCTCGTCAAGCTCGTTCGATCATCTGAGCCGACCGCCGCCGGTAGGCTCTGTTGTGCCATGCAGTAACCTCAACGGTCGCGGTCTCACCCTGCAAGAACGTCGGCCGGCGCCGGCGGCTATCCGATTATGAATGGTGGATGCACGGCATTCACCTTTTTTGTTTCCGGTGCCGCGCAAGTCGTGGCCTGTCGCTCATTATTATTGTTCACGATCATTGTTACGGGAGTTATCAATTTATCATGCACACGCGTATCGAATTCATTTCGCGCCTCATCGGTGCGGTGGTGCTGGCAGCCGCGCTGGCCATCGTCGGCGTGCAGTTGGCCTCGATGTTCGACCTCGATCCACTGCGCTACGGTGTGGCCTTCGGCGTCGGCGGCGGCGTGCTGGGGGCCGTGCTCGGCTTCCTCTTCACGCCCTATCTGACCGTCCGGCCCATCAACGCCATTCGCCAATCCCTGTCGGCCATGCCGCTGGAGAGGCTGGTGGCGCTGATGATCGGCGTCTTCCTCGGCCTCATCGCCGCGGCGCTGTTCGCCATTCCCCTGTCGCAACTGCCGTCGCCGCTGCGCGAAATTCTGCCGTTGGCCTCGGCGCTGGGCTTCTGCTATCTGGGGGCGGTGCTAATGATGAACCGCTACCGCGACCTGCGCGAATTCGCCGGCGGGCTGCGCCTGCCGCGCTCCACCGAGAAGGCCATCGAAGCGGAGAAGAAGAAGGATGACGAACACGTCATCCTGCTCGACACCAGCGTCATCATCGACGGCCGCATTCTCGACATCGCCCGCACCGGCTTCATCCGCCACACCTTGCTCGTGCCCAACTTCGTCCTGAAGGAGTTGCAGCACATCGCCGACAGCGCCGACAGCCTGCGGCGCAACCGGGGCCGGCGCGGCCTGGACATCCTGAGCATGATGCAGAATGAGTCGCCCGTTCCGGTGCGCATCACCGACATGGACGCCCCCCAGGCACGTGACGCCGACAGCAAACTCGTCCTGCTGGCCCGCCGCCTGACCTGTCCCATCATGACCAACGACTACAACCTGAACAAGGTGGCTGAGTTGCAGGGCATCAACGTCCTCAACATCAACGATCTGGCCAACGCGGTCAAGGCGTCGTTCCTGCCCGGCGAGGAGTTGAGCGTGACCATCATTCAGGAAGGCAAGGAGTACGGCCAGGGCGTCGCCTATCTGGACGACGGCACCATGGTCGTCGTCGAGGACGGCTACCGACTGATGAACCGCACGCAGCAGGTCGTCGTGACCAAGGTATTGCAGACAACGGCGGGGCGAATGATCTTTGCCAAGCCGTAAGAAAGGGGCCAGGGGTGAAGGGCAAAGTTCCAGGGGAGAGCCCCCCCCCTCGGACCTCGGCCCTGGGACATCGCCCCCAATTTTGAGGTAACGAACTATGTCCAACCCCCCTATCAAATTCCCTACCCACACAGAAAAGGGCGTTTCTCCCCCTCCCCAGGGTAAATGACACCCCTAACTCCCACGGCCTACCTCCTTATACAACCTCCCACACA
>CALLZA010001038.1 GCA_937858165.1 uncultured Ardenticatenia bacterium | reverse complement strand
TTTTATATTGAGTTGTTGGCATACTAGCTCTAGGATGGTCTTGTGGTATTGGATATTTTTTTTTTCAAGCAGAAGACGGCATACGAGATCTAGTACGGTCTCGTGGGATCGGAGATGTGTATAAGAGACAGGCCCACTTCCAGGCCGACTACCGGGCCATCGGCGAGGCCATTGGCAGGCTGGACGCGGCACAGCCAGTGTGGCTCTCCCCCTTCCCGGCCGATCACCCGGTCATCCAGCTTCACGCCGGGCTGCGGCTCGATCTGCGCGCCTACAACGGCCGCTTGTGCCTACCCTATAGTGATCCGATTGGCGAACGCGGCATGACCTACGTCATCGTCCCCGGTCTGCAAGACCAAAGCCTGGCTCTTTTGCAGGCGATGTATCCGACAGGCGAGACGGTCGAAGGGCCGCTGCGACCGGGTAGTGACCGACCGTACTACCGCGCCTTCCACGCTCCGGCAGGGGCGCAACCGGCGGTCGGCCCGGCCGTGCCGTTGTTGGCCGCGTGGGACAATGGGATCGAACTGCTGGGCTATACCCTGGAGGGCACGGCCGCGCCGGGCGAGACGCTGACCGTGACCCTCTTCTATCGGGCCACGGCTACGCCGGCGGCCAACTACACCGCCTTCGTCCACCTGCTCGGCCCGACGCGGCCGGATGGCTCGCCGCTGTGGGCGCAGGTTGATAGCGAGCCGTGCGGCGGGAGTTTGCCAACGGGGAAGTGGCAGCCGGGGGACGTCATCCGTGATACGGTGACACTGAGCATCCCGGCCGACGCGGTAGCGGGGGAGTATACGTTGGTGACCGGCTTCTACAGTTGGCCCGATCTGGTGCGGGTGTCGGTGGTCAAGGATGGCGGCGATGCGGTGGAACTGGCCCGCTGGACGATACCTTAGGCGTTATCTGTCAGCGCGAAGATGCACTTCATTGCCTCCGGCACGGCTGCTTCCACTACCGGCGTCAGCGACTCCGATACCTCGAACGACTCCCCGGCAATGGTGACCATGTAGGCCGGAGGGCAGTGGCCGAAAAGCTCCTGGGCCATGCCCAGCAGCCGGTCGAGCGTCACCTCGTGCGTGCCAATGGCCAGGCTGGCCGCGGCGGCGCTATCGGCGGCGATGGGGAAGCAGCGCACCTCGCCCGGCGGCCCTTCGGCCGCGGCGTCAATGAGGATGAGCAAGTCGCTGCGGCTGATCGGGTCGGCCAGTTCCGGCGTCAGCAGTTGCACCGTCAGGACGGTGACCGGCGGGTCGGGCAGCACGGCCGCTGCTTCCTCCGCCACCCGCCAGCCCACGCCGTCGTCGCCACGCAGGGGGTTGCCATAGCCAATGACGAGGATTGGGTTCATGAAGAGATGGAACCACAGATTACACAGATTTCACAGATTATAAGAAAGGTGATCCGCAGATTGGGCAGATTCTAAAGAAAGAGAATGATTCCTCTTCTTCTTGAAATCTGCCGAATCTGTCCAATCTGCGGATAACATCTCTTCAATCTGTGAAATCTGTGTAATCTGTGGTTAAGCTTCTTATCCCCGCCGCAGCTCGTGCAGCACCTCGCCATCGGGCGCGAGGAGTTGGACGCGCATGGGCATCTGGCCGAAGGCGTGGGTGGAGCAGCTCAGGCACGGGTCATAGGTGCGGATGACCGCCTCGACGCGGTTGAGCATGCCCTGGTCGATGCGGTCGCCGTGGACAAAGTGGCGGGCGACCTGATAGACGCTCTTGTTCATGGCCAGGCTGTTGTTGCCGGTGGCGATGATCATGTTGGCCCACACCATCAACCCCTTGCGGTCAATCTTGTAGTGGTGGAGCAGCGTGCCGCGCGGCGCTTCGCTGACGCCGATGCCTTCCATGCGGTTCGGGTCGGCCTTGGCCCGCACGTGGTCGCTGAGGATCTCCGGCCCGTTGAGCAGCTGGTCAATCTTCTCGACGCAGAAGAGCATCTCAATCAGGCGGGCGTAGTGGTACTGGAAGGAGCTGAGCGTCGCCCCGCGCTCCAACATGCGGAACTCGGCCCACTCCTCGTCGGCCTGCGGCGTGCCTACGCGGTCAATCAGGTTCAGCCGCGCCAGCGGCCCGACGC
Organism: uncultured Ardenticatenia bacterium; assembly: GCA_937858165.1. Lineage (GTDB taxonomy): Bacteria > Chloroflexota > Anaerolineae > Promineifilales > Promineifilaceae > Promineifilum. Next base: position 5,136 of record CALLZA010001038.1, on the reverse strand, counting down.
GGTAGATGCCGTCGGGGTAGCCCAGTGGCTTGTAGTAGGGCGACTTCAGGTAGGAGTCCGGCTCCACTGCCTCGCCCATCCACTCCGGGTAGGTGCGCGGGTCTATCTGATCAACGACGATGCGGCCGGTGGCGTCCACAATGCGCAGGTTGCCGTCGTACATCTCCAACTCGCCCTTGCCCGTCACCAGCCCCATGAAGAGCGACGGGAAGTTGCCGAAGGTGCGAATCTCGGCCCCGAAGTCGCCGAAGATCTGCTTGTACCAGTCGAGCGTGCGCCGCACGCGGATCATGGCCTCGGGGATGCGTTGCAGGATGGCGTCGCGGCGATCGGCCGTCAGCGGCGCGCTCACGCCGCCGGGCACGACCCAGGCCGGATGGATGCGCTTGCCGGCCAGCAGGGCGATGATCTCCTGGCCGAACTGCCGCAGCCAGATGCCGTCGCGGGCCAGTTCAGGGTTCTGGCCGACGACGCCGAACAGGTTGCGCTGTTCGGGGTTGGCGTCCATGCCCAGCACCAGGTCGGGCGACGACAGGTGGAAGAAGCTCAGCGCGTGGGATTGGAGAATCTGGGCCAGGTTCAGCACCTGCCGCAGGTCGGCCGCCGTCGGTGGAATCTGGACGGCCATCAGAGCGTCGCAGGTCTTGGCCGAGGCGATGAGGTGGCTGACGGGGCAGATGCCGCAGATGCGGGCGGTCAGCGACGGCATCTCGTGGAACGGCCGCCCCTCGACCAGCTTCTCGAAGCCGCGAAACTGGGTGACGTGGAAGCGGGCCGAACTGACCCGCCCGGCGTCGTCCAGTTGAATGGTGATCTTGCTATGACCCTCGATGCGGGTCACGGGGTCGATGGTGATGGTTTGACTCATGTCGTTTCGTTCCTTCTTCAGAAGAAGACCTCACGCAAAGATCGCTAAGGACGCCAAGAGCGCAAAGAAAGAGTTCTTCTTGGCGTGCTTTGCGTTCTTGGCGATCTTTGCGTGAGGCTATTCCTCCTAAGCACCGAAGTGGGTCCGGGTGCGCAGTTCGGGCATGCGCCCGGCCAGTAGCTCGGTCAGGGCGTAGAAGATGTTGTCGGCCGACGGCGGGCAGCCGGGCACGAACACATCTACCGCCACGACCTGATGCACCGGGATCGACTGCTTGCGCAGCGGCGGGATGACCTCGACCGGGATGTGCTGGTTCAGCGTCGCGTTCTCCAAGTAGGCCCGGTCGAGCACCTCCTTGACCTTGAAGCGGTTGCGCATGGCCGGCACGTTGGCCGTCACAGCACAGTCGCCCAGCGAGACCAGAATGCGCGTATGCTGGCGCACGTGCTGAATCTTGTGGTAGTCCTCTTCGCTGCTGACCGCACCCTCGATGAGGGTGATGTCGACCATCTCCGGAAACACCTTGTTGTCTACCAGCGGGCTATAGACCAGATCGGCCAGTGCGGCCACGTCGAGAATGCGCTCATCGATGTCAAGAAACGACATGTGGCAGCCCGAACAGCCGTCGAGCCACACCGTCGCCAGTTTCAGTTTGTCGCTCACTTCCGCCCCTCCCGCATGAGCTGCAGATACGGCAGGAACTCACGCTTTTTGGTCATCTCGGCTACGGCCTTACCTTTAGAGAACAGCGCGCCGGTCGGGCAGACCTGGACGCACTTGCCGCAACGGGTGCAGCTATCGGCCGTGCCCCACGGCTGATTCAGGTCGCTGATGACCCGGCACTCGACGCCGCGGCCCATCACGTCCCAGGTGTGCGCCCCTTCGATCTCATCGCAGACGCGCACACAGCGCGTGCAGAGGATGCAGCGGTTGTGGTCGAGCACGTAGAAAGAGTGCGAGGCGTCCACGGCCAACTGCGGGTAGAGATAGGGCACGCCGACGTGGCTGATGCCCAGCTTCTCGGCCAGCCATTGCAGCTCGCAATGCCCGTTAGAGACGCACACCGCACAGACGTGGTTGCGCTCGGAGAAGAGCAGGTCAAGCACCTGCCGGCGATAGGTCAGCAAGCGTTCGGAGTTGGTGATGACCTCCATGCCCTCTTCAGCATAGGTCATGCACGCCGGCAGCAGCTTCGACGTGCCCTTGACTTCGACCAGGCACAGCCGGCAAGCGCCGACATCGTGGACGCCTTCCAGGTGGCACAGCGTCGGGATGAAGATGCCGTTCTCCTGGGCCAGTTCGAGGATCGTCTCGTCCTCGCGCGCGCCGACGTCGACGCCGTCAATCTTCAGGGTCTTTACACGTGTCTTGAATGGCCGTTTCATGAGGCCACCTCCAGTTCTGGCGCGCGACGTGTTGCGCCGTCACGGCTAGCCGACAGTGCCGGGTCCAAAACGAATAGATCGGCCGCCTCATGGGTGATAGCCGACATGTACTCGTGGCGGAAGTAGCGCAGGGTGCTCATGACCGGGTTGGGCGCGGTCTGGCCCAGACCGCACAGGCTGGTGTTGCGCACCATGTCGCACAGCTTCTCCAGCAGCACCAGGTCGTGGGGCGTGGCTTCATGCCGGCTGAACTTCTCTAGCAGGTTGTGCATGTGGACAGTCCCGACGCGGCACGGGACGCAGCGCCCACACGACTCGGTCATGCAGAACTCCATGAAGAAGCGGGCCACGTCGACCATGCTGGCCGATTCGTCCATGACGATCATGCCGCCCGACCCCATGATGGAGCCGAGCGCCGACAACGATTCGTAATCCACCGGCGTGTCCAGATACTCGGCCGGGATGCAGCCGCCGGACGGGCCGCCGGTCTGGATGGCCTTGCACTGGCCGCCACCCGACACCCCACCGCCGATCTCGTAGATGATCTCGCGCAGCGGCGTGCCCATCGGCACTTCGATCAGGCCCGTATTGTTGATGCTGCCGGCCAGGGCGAAGACCTTGGTGCCTTTGCTCTTGGCCGTGCCCATGCCGGCGTACCACGAGCCGCCGTTGCGAATAATGGGCGCGATGCTGGCCAGCGTCTCGACGTTATTAATGAGCGTCGGCCGGCCCCACAGTCCGAACTCTGCCGGGTAGGGTGGACGCGGCCGAGGCTGGCCGCGCCGCCCCTCGATGGAGGCGATCAACGCCGTCTCCTCGCCGCAGACGAATGCGCCCGCGCCGAGGCGGATGTCAATGTGGAAGGCGAACTGCGACCCGGCGATGCCGCTGCCGAGCATGTTGACCCGCCGCGCCTGGCGGATAGCCGTCTTCAGCCGGGCCACGGCCAGCGGGTACTCGCCGCGAACGTAGATGTACCCCTGACTCGCGCCGATGGCGTAGCCGGCAATGGCCATGCCCTCCAGGATGCGGTGCGGGTCGCTCTCCAGCACGCTGCGATCCATGAACGCACCGGGGTCGCCTTCGTCGGCGTTGCAGATGACGTACTTCGTCTCGCCGTCGGACTTGGCGACCGTCGTCCACTTCAGACCGGTCGGATAGCCGCCGCCGCCCCGCCCGCGCAGGCCGCTGGTGATGATCTCGTCAATGACCTCAGATGGGCTCATCTCGGTGATGGCCTTGATGAGCGCCGTGTAGCCGTCGGCGGCGATGTACTCCTCGATGCGCTCCGGGTCGATCAGGCCGCTGTTCTCCAGCACGATCCTTTTCTGCCGCTGGAAGAACGGCACATCGGTGCGGCAGCGCAATCGCTCGACCGGCACCGTGTCGAGCGAGCCGACGATGGCCGCCGCGTCTTCGGGGGTCACGTGCTGGTACATCGTTTCGGCCGGCTTGCCGGTGTCGACGGCGACCAACGGCCCGTGGGCGCACAAGCCCATGCACCCGACGCCGCGCACGCGGCAATAGCGCTCCAGCCCGTTGGCCTCGACTTCCTTGTCGATGGCATCCTTGATCGCCCCGCTCTGCGACGACATGCAGCCGGCGGCCATGCACACGTTGACGCTGTGGTCATAGCGATCGGCCGTCTCCTGTTCGGCGAGGGTGATTTCCTCAAGCCTCTCGTACACTTTCCACCTCCGTCGGTACAGTCGTCATCTCTTGCAGCCGGTTCAGCGCCTCGGCCATGTCCAACTTGCCGGCGATGTTGCCGTCGAACACGGCCACCGGGGCCAGACCGCACGCGCCCAGGCAGCGCGCCGTTAACAGCGACAGATGGCCGTCGGCCGTCGTCTCGCCGGCTTTAATGCCGTAGCGCGTCTCGATCTCCTTCAGCAGCGCCGGCATCCCCTTGATGTAGCAAGCCGTGCCCAGACAGACGACGCAGGCGTGGCGACCGGCGGGCTTCAGGCTGAACAGGTGATAGAACGTCGAGACGCCATAGACCTGGCTCAGCGGCGCGTTGAGCGACGCAGCCACGTAGCGCAGCGAATCGTCGTCAAGGTAGCCAAATGATTCCTGAACGGTGTGCAGCGTTTCGATGAGGCCATCCCGTTCAAAGCCGTTGCGCTGCATGGTGGCCTGAACGATGCGCCATCGTTTGTCGTCCGAAGGCGGCTCAACCTTCTCGTTCCGCAGGGGCATAGTTCTCCTGTGCGCGTTCCTGTGGGCCGAACCGGCAGGGGTCGGTGTTCCCAAGGGCGTACCGATCGGTTTTCAGGTTGCCAAACACGGCCGCGCTCTGTGCGGCCGCGTCAACCTGGGCGGTAGCGCAAGTCTATTGAATTGTGCCAGAGGGAGGAGAAAGTTGTTAGTGAAAAATGTCACAAATAGAGGTGACGAGTGTCATGTGTCAGCCGCGGATCACCGGCACCTTGCTATTTGAAGAGCCGCGCCTTAGCGCGGTCTGGCTCGTAGGTGAACTCTTTAGCGCGGCTCTTCACGGCGCTTCAACCCAGCTCCGTCCCTACCGGCGTCTCCGGCTCGAGCAGCAGCCGCGTCAGCACTCCCGCCTCTAACCCAGAGAAGATGCGCACGCGCAGCCCGGGCAGCGCCGCCGCCAGATCGAGCACAGCCATCACCTTGGCCGCCATGCCGCCGGTGACGTCGGTGCCTGTCTCTTATACACATCTGACGCTGCCGACGAGCGATCTAGTGTAGATCTCGGTGGTCGCCGTATCATTAAAAAAAAAAAATATATATAAAAATAAAAAAAAAAAGAAGTGGAGAGAAGAAATGTAAATAATACTACTAAAGCGAGTCCGAAGTAGCTAGAGGTATCGCGAGAGTGTGTAGATTGCTGACAGACATGAGGCGCAGCACAAG
>CALLZA010001037.1 GCA_937858165.1 uncultured Ardenticatenia bacterium | reverse complement strand
CTCTCTTTCCCCCCTCCCACACCGCGGCGGGGATTTCGTGTGTCCCCCGGGTCTTACGTTGTGCACTGGTGCCGCGGTCGTTAAGTCTTGGTGTTTTGCCCTTTTGATCCCCCCCCCCCCCCCGCCCGCCTCACCCCCCCGGAGGGGAGAAAGACCCCCCCCATCCACCAGACCACCCCCCGCCAGTTCACGCCGGAGGGCACGTTTCGCGCGGCCGAGGCGCAGTTATCGCGTCTGCGCGATCTGGGCGTAGGCATCGTCTGGCTCATGCCCATCCATCCCATCGGCCAGGTCAACCGCAAGGGCACCCTCGGTAGCCCCTACTCCGTGCGCGACTACTACGGCGTCAACCCGGAGTTCGGCACGCTCGACGACTTGAAGCAGTTCGTCCGCGCCGCCCACGAGTTGGGTCTGCGCGTCATCCTCGACTGGGTGGCCAACCACTCCGCCTGGGACTGCAACCTGACGACGGAGCACCCGGAGTGGTACGCCCGCGACTGGAAGGGGGAGTTCCGCCCCACGCCGTGGTGGGATTGGCCCGACATCATTGACTTTGACTTCGACCAGCCGGGCATGCGCCGGTACATGACCGAGGCGATGGTCTGGTGGGTGCGCGAGGTGGACGTGGACGGCTTCCGCTGTGACGTGGCCGGCTTCGTGCCGACCGACTTCTGGAACACCGTCCGCCGCGAGTTGGAGAAGGTCAAGCCCGTCTTCATGCTGGCCGAATGGGAGGCGCGCGACCTGCACGCCGAGGCGTTCGACATGACCTACGCCTGGCACTGGAACGATGTCGTCCACAAGATCGCCGTCGGCCAGGTCGACGTGAACGCCCTCTACGTTTACTACTCCTGGAACGAGAAGGCCTACCCGCGCGACATCATGCGCATGCTGTTCGTCAGCAACCACGACAAGAACGCCTGGGAGGGCACGGAGTTCGAGCAGTTTGGCGAGGCGCTGGAAGCGGCCATCGTTCTGTCGGTCATTAGCGAAGGAATGCCGCTCATCTACAACGGCCAGGAGGCGGGCAACGAGCGGCGGTTGGCGTTTTTCGAGCGCGATCCGATCGACTGGCGGCCGCACCCCCTGGGCGAACTGTACCGCAAGCTCTTCGCCCTGAAGCGCGACAACACCGCCCTCTGGAATGCCGCCTGGGGCGCGCGGATGGTCAACGCGCCCAACAACACCCCGACGCAGGTGCTCAGCTTCGTGCGCCAGAACGAGCGCGACAGAGTCTTCGCCGTCTTCAACTTCTCCGACCGGCCGCAGACCGTCACCTTCCACGAAGCGTTGCACCACGGCAACTACACCGACTTCTTCAGCGGCGAGTGCGTCGCGTTCGACAGCCAGACGCGGCTGGAGATCGAACGCTGGGGATATCGAGTCTACGTCCGCCAATAGCCAACGCTCCGCTGACGCGTGACCCAATCTCATAGAACTTCTGTTCCAAGTTGGTTGCCAAAAAGCTCTCGTCTCGTGTTATCATGAGGGCATTCGTTCGCCCGGAGAGACATATGCAGCCAGAACACGCAACATTGGGTGTGATTTACGAGAACTGGCGCGGCTACAATGCCAAACTCGGCCGCGCCATCGCGCCACTGACGGCCGAGCAGCTCGCGCTGCAACCCGCCCCACACATGTGGCCGCTGGAACAGATCGTCCAGCACATCATCAGTGTCCGCGCCGGGTGGTTCAGCGCCACCCTACAGGACGAGGCGGCGGCGATGGCGGCGTACATAGAGTGGGGGCAGCGCGATTCACCCTCGCGCAGCGGGGCTGAACTGGCCCACGCGCTCGACGAGACGTGGGCATTCATCGAAAGTCGCCTGGCGCGTTGGACGCCGGAGGAGTGCGCCATGACCTTCCCGGACGAGTGGGAGGGACAGGTGACGCACGTTTCGCGCAGTTGGGTCATCTACCACGTGCTGGAACACGACCTGCACCACGGCGGCGAGGTGTCGCTGATCCTCGGCATGAACGGGCTGGTGGGGCCTGACATCTAAAAAGAGTCCACCGGTTACACAGATTCAAGAGATGAATCTGTGTAACCGGTGGTTTCTTCCTCTTTGAACAGGGAATGGACAGCGATCGGTCTGGAGTTGGGCCGCCTACAGGACGCATCATACCCTCATCACGACCGGCAAGAGTAGAGCCGGACGGAGAGGCAACTACTCAACCTGTAGGGAGGCAATCATGAACAAGCAGATCGGATCAGAGTTGCGGACGCTGTTCGTCATTCAGGCGCTGGCGACGGGCCTCATCGGCGTGCTGGCGATGATCTACCCCAGCTTCATCATTCGCATTTCGGGCGTCGACCCCAACTCGATTCCCGTGATGCAGCAGACAGGCGGGCTGTCGGTTGGCTATGCCGTGGCGGCGCTGCTGGCGCTGCGGGCCACGCGCTGGGAGCAGGTGCGCATCTTCGTCGCCGCGGGCATCACGGCCAACCTGCTCAGTCTGCTAGGCGCGGTCTACTACCTGTCTCTTATACACATCTGACGCTGCCGACGAGCGATCTAGTGTAGATCTCGGTGGTCGCCGTATCATTAAAAAAAAAACAAAGATAAATGTGATGACACGTGCACTCTATGAAGATGATCGCAAACATACATACTGTATAGGAACACTGATCACAGTCAACCACGAGCGCATGAGCAACACCACAAGAGACACATGGGAAAACACTGAGACATCGCAGAGCATCTAG
>CALLZA010001036.1 GCA_937858165.1 uncultured Ardenticatenia bacterium | reverse complement strand
TTAGGTCGACAGGAGGTACGTAGTATGTTTGTCAGATGTGGTGTGATTATTGCGTGTAAATTATAATTATTACTGGTTGGTGTTACTCGACGTTGTAGTGTATGATGTGTAGATGTGTGATTCTATGTGTGTAGTAGTGCGTGGTGGTGAGTATGCGGAGTGGGTGTGTGTGCTTATGTTGTTTTTTTTTTTCAAGCAGAAGACGGCATACGAGATCTAGTACGGTCTCGTGGGCTCGGAGATGTGTATAAGAGACAGGAGGACGATGGCGCGGATGACGTCGTTGATGCCGGGGCAGAGGCCGCCGCAGGTGACGATGCCCGCCCGCAGCCCGACGGGGTCGAAGTAGAGTTGCTCGCGCGGTCCGGCGCGCTCAAACGAGGGCAGGTCGCGCCCATCGGCCAGCAGGCGGCGGACGATGGCGGGGTCGGTATGGTAGAGGACGCGGTCGTCGTCGGACGTCAGGCAGGTGACGCGCATCGGCGTCGGCCGCGTCGCCGGGCCGAGCCGGTCGATGCTGAAGCCGAGGCCCAGCTCGTCGAGGTAGGACAGGTCTTCGTTTTCGGACACAGAGACTCCTTATATAACCGATAGCGGTTCATCGTTGGCCAGGGCCGCGTCGAGGCGGGGGTCGGCGTCGGCGATCAGGTCGATAGGTGTGCGAGCGAAGCGCAGGGCGGCGGCCCGCGCCCGACCGTCGTGCTCGTGGACCAGCGACCACTCGGCCGCCTCGACCAGCAGCGCCAGGGCCAGCGACCGGCCCAGCGTCAGCCCGAAGCGGCGCGCCCCGGCCTCCAGCAGCGTCCGGTCGGCGGCCGTGGCCTGCAACCAGCGCTGGGCGTGGTCAACGGCCGCCTCGGCCTGCCGCGCCGCGCCGGCCAGCACGGTGTCGTTCGTCGTCGCCGCGCTGGCGGCTACCTTCTCGCGCAATGTCAAAAGCCCACCGTCCCCATGCGCCAGCGCCCGCAGCGCGTCGAGGGCCAGCACGTTTGTCGTGCCTTCCCAGATGGGCATCACCTGGCTGTCGCGCAGCAGCAGCGGCAGGCCGGTATCTTCGACGTAGCCCGCGCCGCCGTGGGCCTCCAGCACTTCGCTGGCGACGGCGACCGCCTGGCGGCCGGTGGTCAGCTTGGCAATGGAGGTCAGCAGGCGCAACAGGTCGGCGTTACCGGGGGGGAGATCGCCGGACTCATCCCGGCCTATGAGTTCGACCAGATAGAAACTGAGGTGGAAGGCAGCCTCGGTCTCGGCCTGGAGCCAGGCGAGGGTGTCGGCGTGGAGCGGCTGGCGGGCGAGGAGCGCGCCGAACGCTTCGCGCCGCTTCGCATAGTCGCGGGCCAGAGCCAGACCGCGGCGCATCGTGGCCGCGGCCATGACGCTGTTCCACGTTCGTGTCAGGTGGAGCATGGGGATGATGTTGCGCACACCGTTGTCGAGGCCCATGACCGGTGTGGCCGGCGCGCCGTCGAGCAGCAGCTCGGCCGTCGGCACCTTGCGCGTGCCCAGCTTATCCTTTAGCCGATTGACGCTGATGGCGTTGAGCCGCCCGGCATCGTCGCGCAGTTCCAGGTAGAACAGGGCCAGCCCGCGGCCGCCGGGCGCGTTGCCCTGCGGCCGGGCCAGCGTCAGCGTCATCGGCGACGTGGTGGCCGAGGTGAACCACTTGCGGCCGAAGAGCCGCCAGCCGTCCCCCTCGCGGCAGGCGATGGTTTCCGAGCGGCCGACGTCGCTGCCGCCGGTCGATTCGGTCATCCACTGGCCGCTGGTCCAGAACGTGGCCGGATCGCGGCTGGTCAGGCGCGGCAGGGCGCGGTCGATAAGCGGCCGGTTGCCGCTCAATTGCAGCGTGCGCGCCGCGCCGTCGGTCATGGCCAGGGGGCAGGTGTAGACGTCGGTCGAGGGGTGGAAGAGGTAGGCCAGGGCGAACTGGACGGGGCGGGAGAGGGGGCCGTAGTCGCGCTCGTAGGCCGTGGCCACGATGCCGAACTCGGCCGCCAGCCGTTCAGCCCGCTGCCACAGGGGAGTGACGGCGATGTGGTCAATGCGCTCCCCCCAGGCGTCCCACTGGGTCAGCGCCGGCTCGTTCAGCCGGTCGGCCAGTTGCAGGGCGTATAGCTCGCCGCCGGCCAGCGCGCCCATCTCGCGCAGCGCCGGCTCGATGGCGGCCAGCACGTCGGGTGGCAGCCGGCGGCGCAGGTAGCTGCGTAACACGCGGTCGTCATCGTACTGGTTGCCCAGGCGGGGGGCGGGTTGGTTGAAAGGCTGGAAGTGCATAGTGTCCTCCAAACTGTAGCGCGGGTTGGCAACCCGCTCTTGCACAGGGGAAAACTCCCTCGCCCACTGGGAGAGGGTTGGGGAGAGGGCCGCCACTCGCCATCCGCCTCATGTTAATCCCTCGATCTCCTCAGCCGTAAAGCCCGCCTCGCGCAGCACCTCGGCCGTATGCCTGTCTCTTATACACATCTCCGAGCCCACGAGACCGTACTAGATCTCGTATGCCGTCTTCTGCTTGAAAAAAAAAAAACATAAAAAAAACAAAAAAAAAAAAAAATACATGTATAACGGTGCCATGTGACGCCATTCGGAGGGACAACAGTGGCGTACGAAGCTCTGTGGACGGTAAACGAGGCACAACCGCCAACAGTCATGGGAGACGCACACATAAGAACGAAACAGAGAACCTGATACAGTGTGAGCACAACAATAAC
>CALLZA010001035.1 GCA_937858165.1 uncultured Ardenticatenia bacterium | reverse complement strand
TGCCTACGCCGGTGGCCTCCAGATCAGCCGGATTGTCCGGGAAAACATCAAAGATATCGCGTCCCAGAATCGTCTTGCGGTTGGTCATTGTCGCCTGGCAATAGGCATCATTGACGGCGACGATCTTGAAATGGGGGTCAAGCACAAGATAGGGATTGGGAGAACCCTCGAACAGGGCCCGGAAGTCAGATGCCGGCTCAAAGGCTCGTGCCATTTGCTTGATTCCATGCAATTGCGCCGGTGAGCTTACAGGCAAACCGCAAACTGGGAAAACTTGCGAAGGCGGTCGAATCGGACCAATGCAATGAGGTTGGCATATTTGCCGTGGCATTCAAATCTGCGGGAGGCAAAAATGGATCTGGTCGGAATTCTCATCTTTCTGTTGATTGGCGCGATCGCCGGCGGAGGGAAGGGCGCTGCGATCGGAGCGGCGGCGGGGGCTGGAGCAGGAGCCGGGACGCAGGTTCTGACACGCGGCAAGAACGTCAAAATACCCGCTGAAACTTTGTGGACGTTCCGCCTGGAACAGGCTCTTGCAATGGGAATAGCGGATAAAGGCATCAGCCGGAAGGGCCGCCATTATCACGCCAGACAACGGTAGGTCTCTGGAAAATAAGAGGAACGTAAGAACATGTTGTGGACCCTTGTGGTAATTCTGTTTGTGCTTTGGGCGCTTGGCTTGGCCACCTCCTATACGATGGGCGGCCTCGTGCACGTGTTGTTGGTCCTGGCGCTGGTGGTATTCGTAATCAATCTGATGCAGGGACGCAGAACGATTGGCTAGAGCGGGCCGGGCGGCGCATTGGCCTGGCCACTGTGCCCGCCCTCCCCCTGGACCCGGCTGCCCGTTTGTGCGGCCCTTGCCGCGTTGGCCAGCGGCGTGATTGTCTTGCAGAATGGCGTTGGTCAGACCTGTCGTCCCGCGGTTGTAGATGGCGCCGCCCCACTGGGCCAGGCCGTTGTCCAGCACGATGTTTTCCAACGTAAAGTAGCCGCCCGGCGCCACCTCAAAGAAGCGCATGGGAGTTCCCCCGCTGCGCTCGATGGTAGCCCGGCCCGGCCCGGCGTAGGTGATGGTGATGTCGCTGGTGATGACTGGGAAGGCGTTGTTATCACCGGCGACGGATGATGCATTGTCAGCCGCCGATACGGTGAATGCGGCCGCGGTCAGCGTAATCACGTCGAGACCGGGATAGGTGCCTTCATTGTTGGCATTGTTGATCGCTGCGCTCAACTCAGCCGGCGTCGAGACGGCGAAGTTGTCCGCTCGAACGCCACTGGGGCTGAAGATGCCGACAGCCAGCAGCAGCAAGAAGACGAAGGCGATACGCACGATGAACTGACGGGGGAAACTGACGGAAGCGCTTATATCCCGCATGTTTTCCTCATACGACAATGGACCGCTACGGATACGAAGGCCGGTTGATGCACGCGGACTGCATCCCTGGCAACTGTCCTCAGCCTACTACGGCGAAGCTGAGCGCCACCGGCATGGTTTCGTTGATGACGCGAACAGCCGTTGAGCCATCACTGTTCGCACTCTGTCGAAAAGTGGCTCGGCAATTTGCCGAACCACTCCCACATTGCCCTAATGTCGTCCGCTAGACGACATCCAACACGCTGCCTGGTTAGGTGACTACTATATCACAATGGCGGCCAGGACTGTATGTCACTTGGGTGACAGTATAATGAGTAATTAAGCCTGTCATGTGCCGAAAAATGATTATGCTCGCCCAATAGACGTGCCTTCTCTCAGAGAGGCCACGTCCGGACATGGCCGCCGCCTCGCCAGTTACACCGTTGTGGGCCTCCTGGCGCGTCCCCCTGGTTCCTGGAAGGGGCGATTTAGCGGCGGATGAGCGGCAAGAAGAGCTGGCCGCACGTCTCACCTGTCCCGCGCAGATCGTCAATGCCCGCCAGCCAGACACCAAAGCGGCCGTAATCGGGCGCGCACAACCCCGTGCCGTCGAACCAGAAGCGGCTCAGCGGCAGCGCTGTCAGGGTGTTGGGCAGCGGCCCGGCCAGCGCACCGTTGCCCGACAGGTCGAGCAACTGTAATGAGGTCAGGCCGCCGACAGCCACGGGCAGCCGGCCGGTCAGCTCGTTGCCGGCCAGTTGTAGCGCCGTGACATGCCCACCGGCGCAGGTGACGCCATGCCATTGGCACGCCTTCGTACTGTCAAGCCAGCCGGCGCGGTTGTCCCAGCGCCAGCCGTCGGTAGCGACGAAAAGCGACTCCAGCGCCGCGCACTCGGCCGCGGGCAGGTCGGTCACCGATGCGCACCAACTCGTTGCCAGCGAGGGCAGCAAGCACCATTCGACCAGCCGGCCCGTGTCATTCGGCAGTTGATCCGCTACCTGCAATTGCCACGTTCCGGCCAGCGGTTGCCCGTCGAACGCGCGGAGCGGCTGATCCGGTCGCAAGAAGCCGCTCAGGGCCGGCGGTGTGGCCGCACACGCTGCGGCAATGCTGTCTCTTATACACATCTGACGCTGCCGACGAGCGATCTAGGGTAGATCTCGGTGGTCGCCGTATCATTAAAAAAAAAATACATACAGGAAATTTGGGGAGCTGTTAAACGATGAAGAGAACAAGCATAGAGGACACAAGAACATGCGGACACTTGACAGAGAGCACACTGCACAAGTGTGAAGGCACACTCACAACGGACGGCGAGGGGGAAGAATCACATAGTAGTGTAACGAG
>CALLZA010001034.1 GCA_937858165.1 uncultured Ardenticatenia bacterium | reverse complement strand
GCACCTTGACGCGGGCGAAGTGGAGATCGCCCGTCTTCGGGTCGCGCACCTGCACGGCCAGGTTCAGGCTCAGGTTGGAGATGTGGGGGAACGGGCGGCTGGGATCGGAGGCGAGCGGCGTCAGAACGGGAAAGATTTCGCGCTCGAAGTAGGCGCGCAGCTTGTTGCGTTGCGATTTGCTCAACTCCTCATACCGCAGCACGTGGATGTTGGCCTCGGCCAGTTGCAGGTGTAACTGGTCGCGCCAGATGGCGTTGGCCTCGGAGAAGAGTTGGGTCAGCGTGCGGTGGACGTTAGCTAACTGCTCACGCGGCAGCAGTCCGTCGGGCGCGGTAGACGTAACCCCCAGCCGCAGTTGCTGCTTCAGGCCCGACACGCGCACCATGAAGAACTCGTCCATATTGCTGTGGAAAATGGCCAGGAACTTGGTGCGCTCCAGCAGCGGATGATCCGACTGCGTCTCGTGCAGCACGCGGCGGTTGAACTCGATGTTGCTCAACTCGCGGTTGATGTAGAGGCTGGGGTCGCGCAGGTCAATGGTCGGCTTGTCGGCCGCTTTCTCGGCTACCTTCTCCGGGGCGGGCGTCTTGCGCTTGGACTGTTTGGTCTGGGCAGTGTCGGTTGGTGTCGTCGCTTCCATTCGGGCCTCTCGCAACATCCTTATTTAGCGCGGCGGCGGCAAGTGGGCTACTCTCACCGGCTATGCCACCATCGTTATTATACATAATCCTACTGGCTTTGTTAATGACCGGCTGTGCGGCGGGGTCAGCGGAGGTCGCTACGGACCCACCCCTTATGCCGCCCACGCCGGCCGTCACCGGCGCGCCCGCTTCGCCCGTTGCGGCCACGCTGCCGGCCGACGCCGCGCCGCTGCCCCCGCCCACGCTGGCCGGCGGCGCAGCCCAGCCGACAGCCGAGGCGCTCGTCCTCCAGCCGCCGCCGCCGGCCACGGCCACAGCCGACTCCGCCCTGCACGGCCGCTACACGCTCAGCGCCGCGCCCGGCGTGCCCGAAGCGCTGCGCGCCGCCGCCCAGGACGTGGCCGCGGCCAACCCGGAGCTGTTCACCTGGGTCGAGGGGGGCGCGGCCGACGTGCGTCTGACCGTGGCCGACGGCGAGCCACTGGCCCAGTGGCTCTACGTCGTCGCCGCGCCCTTCGCCACCGTGGCCGACGCGACGACGGCCGCGGCCATCACCACCGGTTGGGCGTCGGGGTCATCGGAACTGGGCCGGATGCTGCTCGACGCCGACACGGCCGCGGCCTTCGAAGTGGCGTGGGGCGCGCCGACCGGCGGCGAGATCGTCACTGACGACTTCATCGGCCGCGTCTGGGCCGCCCGCCCGTCGTGGATCATTGTCCCGTTTGACCAACTGCGGCCGGAGTGGAAGGTGCTGCGCGTTGACGGCCGTTCGCCCCTGACCCACGACTTCGCCGCCGAGGGGTATCCGCTCGTCGTGCCGATGACGATTGCCGGCGACGCCGAGGGGGTGGAGGCGTTCCGGCTGCGCTGGGCCGGGCCGACCACCAACCGCGACCCGGCCAAGCTGACCCGCGTGGCCATGAGCGGCGTGACGGCCCTTGTCCGGGCCACGGCGGCGCAGATGGAGCAGCGCGGCATCCTCTGGCCGGGCGAAGAGGTCGCGCCGGTGTTCGGCGCGGCCGACATCGCCCACGTCAGCAACGAGGTGTCGTTTGCCGCCGACTGCCCCTATCCCGACGCCTACGGCGGCATGACCTTCTGCTCGCGCGACCCGTACTTCGACTTGCTGAAGCAGTTGGGCATCGACGTGATCGAGTTGACCGGCAACCACCTCAACGACTGGGGGCGGGAACCGCTGGCGCGCTCGCTGGACATGTACTGTCTCTTATACACATCTGACGCTGCCGACGAGCGATCTAGTGTAGATCTCGGTGGTCGCCGTATCATTAAAAAAAAAAAAACTGCAGAGTCCACGCGTGGTAGTACTGCCTGTGCACAAAACACACACCACGAGCGATCCAGCCATCACTCGTAACGACGACAGAAGACTCTGACACTGTACAGCAAGATTGAAT
>CALLZA010001033.1 GCA_937858165.1 uncultured Ardenticatenia bacterium | reverse complement strand
CGTCGGCCTGGGCCACAAACGTGTCCAGCTCGCCGCCGAGCATCGCCCGGCGCGGTCTGCCCAGCGGGTCAACCCACTGCACCTGCCCGGCGACGTTCGGCCGGACCCCCTCGCCACTGACCGCCAGCAGGTCGCCCACGGCCGCGCAGGGCGCGGCGGTGGTCACGACAGGGGCGGTCGTCGCCGCCCGGTTCGGCTCCGGCAGCGGATCGACGCACGGCACCATGACCGGCGTCAGGCCGATCGTCTCCTCGGTCGGATATTCGAACAGATCGGGGTTAAGGAGGGAGCGCAGGTAGGGCTGAAGGCTGGGCAGGCCGGTGACGAGACGCGTCGGGCGCACTTCGGTAACGACCGTCGCCGCGCCATAGAGGACGAGGCCAACCAGCAGCAGCGCCGCGCCCCAGCGGGGCTGTTTGCCTTGCGCCAGTTGGTAGGCGTCGCGGGCGATCCAGCCCAGGAGCAGCAGCAACGGGGCCAGCAGGGCGTACGTTCGCGTCCACAGGACGAGGGCCAGCAACAGGAAGAAGGTCAGGAAAAGCCCAATGCCGCGCGACCGGTGGCCCGAAATAAACTGGCCGCCGCCGGGCACGACAAGCGAGAGCAGGGCGGCCGGCCAGGGGCGGCCAGGAGTAGGGCGTTCAGGCGGCATGGGGCGACGCGACCGAGACCATTTCCGCCTCTTCGCCATACACCTCTTTAAACTTGGCCGGCGTCAGCTCCGACGGTAGACCGTCGAAGACGAGTTCGCCCCCCTTCAGCCCTACCACGCGCGTGGCGTAGCGATGGACGAGATCGAGGAAGTGCAGGCTACAGAGGACCGTGATGTGGTCTTGCTGGTTGAGGAGTTCAAGGTAGCGCAGGATCGAGTGCGACAGCACCGGGTCGAGGCTGGCCACAGGCTCGTCGGCCAGCATCAGCTTCGGCTCTTGCATTAGGGCGCGGGCGATGCCGACGCGCTGCTGCTGGCCGCCGGAGAGCTGGTCGGCGCGGTTGTCGGCTTTGTCCTCGATGCCGACCCGCGCCATGGCCGCCATGGCGCGGCGGCGGTCGTCGGCCGAAAAGCGGCCGAAAAGGCTGCGCCAGGGATTGACGTAGCCCAGCCGCCCGGTCAATACGTTGGTCGTCACGCTGCTGCGCTTGACCAGGTTGAAGTGCTGGAAGACCATGCCGATCTGCCGCCGAATCTGGCGCAGTTCGGCGGTGTTGGCGGCGGTGATGTCCTGCCCGTTCCAGACGACGCGGCCGGAGGTGGGGTCGATCAGGCGGTTGATGCAGCGCAACAGGGTGGACTTGCCGGAGCCCGACAAGCCGATGACGGCCAGAAACTCGCCGTCGCGCACCTCGAAGCTGACATCCTTGAGGGCCACGGTGCCATCGGGGAAGACCTTGGTCAGGTTTTGGATCTGGAGCATAGGTCCTCTTGTGAGTGGTCAGTGGGTCAGTGCTCAGTGGGTCAGTAGGTCAGTACTCAGTGTCGTTAATCTGTTCACTGACCTACTGACCTACTGACCCTACTGACCTACTGGGCCAGCTCTTCGATGTTGAGGCCGGCGCGGCTCAGGTCGGCGCGGAAGGTGTCGTAGAACGAGTCGTCCGACTCCTGCAACGCCTCGATGTTGTACAGGGTGTTCAGCGCTTCCTGCCCTTCCGGCGAGGCGGAGATGTCGAGCAGGGCGGCGACGACTTCGGCCCGCATCTCGGCCGGGAAGTCGGCAATAAACGAAACGCTGTCGTTGGGGATTTCGCTGGTCGTCGCCAGAACGGCCACTACGTCTAGCACATCCGGGAACTCCTCTTCGATGCCGGTGCGGGCGTCGGCGAAGGTCGCGCCGGCGTCACAGTCGCCGTTGTAGACCTGGGTCACAACGTTGTTGTGCGAGCCGGCTTCGATCGTCTCGCTGAAGGCGGTGTCGGGGTCGACGCCTTCAGCCGCCAGCATAATGCGCGGGATGATGTAGCCGGAGGTCGAGGCCGGGTCAACCCAGCACATGACCTTGCCTTCCAAGTCGGCCAGCGTCTCGATGCCGCTGTCGGCGCGGACGATGATCTGGCCGGAGTAGGTCGTGGCGTCAAAACGCGACGTGACCAGGCCGGCATCGACGCCGCACTGTTCGTTCGCCATGACGTAGTTGAACGTGTTCAACCAGCCGATGTGGGCCTGGCCGGCGCACATCGCCTCGCGCACCGCCGAGAAGTCGGTGCCGACGTTGGCTTCGACCACCAGGCCGGTGGCCTCGCTCAGCATCATCGCCAACGTGTCGCCGCTGGCGATGATGTCCTGGGTGTCGCCGGAGGGGACAAAGGACATGACGATGGGGTTTTCGGCCGTGCCGAGGTCGGTGGCCGCGGGTTCTTCGGCCGCCGGTTCTTCCGCAGCCGGTTCCTCGGCCGCCGGCTCTTCGGCCGCCGGCTCTTCGGCCGCCGGTTCGACGGTCGCCGCCGTCTCGGTGCCGCCGCCGCCACAGGCCGCTACGGCCAGGGCCAGCATGAGCATGAGCACAACAAACAGGGACAATTTACGGACGTTCATTCTTTCCTCCACTCTCTAACGTGAACTGAATGACAAGGTGCCGCGCGACCATAGGGTCTTCTCGGCGTGATGGGGAAGGGCGCGTGGCACCGTTATCATATAACCCTTGAGCCGCTTTGCCAACATTGTAATCGGGTTGGGCGGACCGTTAAGAGCTCACGCACAGGTCGCCAAGAACGCAAAAAGAGGGTCTCTTGGCGCTCCTTGCTGCCTTGGTTGTCCTTTGCGTGAGCTTTCACTGACCTCGCAATGGCTCTGCCCTCGGTGTCTGATAGCTAAAGCGGGGCCGCTGCTCATCTGTGCCGTCGGGCCAGGTGAAGGTGGCGATACAGGCGCAGCCGGGATAGCCGCCGTCGATGCCCCACTCGACCAGGAACGGGCGCTGATCCTTGGTGATCGGCCGCCCCAACCCCCACAGGATAGCGAACAGAATCGGATCGCCGTGGCTGACCGCCACCACGTGCCGGCCCGGATGGGCGGCGCGGGCGGCGTCAAAGAACGCCAGCAGGCGCGCCTGAACGTCGGCCGGTTGCTCGTGGGGTGGGCCGACACCGCTGTACAGCTCCCAGTTGCGGCGCTCCATCTCGGCGATCGGCGTGCCGTCGAAGGGGGAGTTAATCTCGATGAGCAGGGGCGACTCGATCAGCGACGGCGGCGCGGCCAGTTGGTCGCGAATGAGGGCCGCGGTCTCGGCGGCGCGCTGCATGGGACTGTGGTAGATGGCGGCGATGGGCTGTGGGTGTGCAGCCAGCAGGCGGCCGGCAGCGACGGCCTGGGCGCGCCCTTCGGGAGCCAGCCGGAAGCCGGGCAGACGACCGTAGTAGACCTGACTGGGGTTGTCCACCAGCCCATGGCGCACCAGAGAGATGGTCGTCATGGCGTCTATGTCCTCTCTTCGCGGCCGGCCAGCTTGTAGCCTCGTCCCCAGACGGTGTCGATCTCCAGCCCGCTGCCGGCCAACCGCTCGCGCAGATGGGCCACGTGAACGTCAACGGTGCGTGTCTGGCCGTAGAACTCGTAGCCCCAGACGCGGTCGAGCAGTTGCTCGCGCGAGAGCACCTGGTTGGCGTGGTCGGCCAGCGTCAACAACAGGTCGAACTCCTTGGCCCGCAGGACAATCGCCTCGCCGTCGACGGTGACCTCGCGGCTGGCCGGGTCGATCTCGACGCGACCGAAGCGGCGCGGCCGTTCCGCCGGCGTGGCCGCCCCGGCGCGGCGCAAGATGGCGCGCACGCGGGCGACCAGCTCGCGCGGGTTGAACGGCTTGGTCAGGTAGTCATCGGCCCCCATCTCCAGGCCGACGATCTTGTCGATGTCCTGGTCGCGGGCGGTTAGCATCAGGATGGGCAAGTTGCCCTCGGCGCGCACGCGGCGGCAGACCTCCCAGCCGTCCATGCGCGGCATCATCAGATCGAGGATGAGCAGGGCCGGCGGGTCGCGGCGCACGTCGTCCAGCGCCGCCACGCCGTCTTCGGCCGTGCGTACGCGGAAGCCCTCCTTCTCCAGGTAGAGCCGCGCCAGGTCGCGGATGCTGGCTTCGTCGTCGGCGATCAGTATTGTCTCTGGCATAACAAGTGACCGGTTGCCAGTGATGAGTGACAAGCAAGAGTGACGAGTTAAGAGGCGCTTCGCATTTCTTACTCGTCACTCGTCACTTGTCACTCGTCACTTCTGATTGATGAGCGCTATACACTCGATTTCGACCAACCCCCCTTTGGGCAGCGCGCCGACTTCGACGGTAGAGCGGGCCGGGAAGGGTTCGGGGAAGTGGCGGGCGTAGACGGCGTTCATGGCCGCAAAGTCGCCCATGCTCTTCAGGAAGACGGTCGTCTTGACCACGTGGGCCAGGTCGGTGCCCGCGGCAGCCAGGACGGCGCGCAGATTGCGCATGACCTGCTCCGTCTGCGCGGCCACATCGTCGCCGACCAACTCGCCACCAACGGGGTCAAGGGCCACCTGCCCGGCGGTGAAGAGAAAATCGCCGACGCGGACGGCCTGGGAGTAGGGGCCGACGGCCGCCGGGGCGTCGTTGCTGTGAATACGTTGCTTTTCCATGGGCGCTCCTTATGTCGAAAGGGTAGATCGACAATCGTTGATGATTGTGAAGGGATTGTAAAAACGGTGTAACTTCGTTTATATTCCTTTCGATTGCGGACGGCAATAGTAGCTTCTCATTTGTGGCGGAGCGCGGATCCTCAGATGCGCGGCTGATTTCGTATCTGAGGATGTGAAATCAGCCGGTGTGAAGGAGTGTGATCGGTGAAAGCAACCTACACGACCACTATATCAAAGGACGACGAGAAGAACGCCACCGGCATCCCCGTGCCGGCCGAGGTGGTGGCGACGTTCGGGGTAGGCAAACGGCCGCCGGTCGTCGTCCACATCGGCGGCCACCGCTATCGCAGCACCGTCGCCGCCTATGGCGATGTCTATATGCTGCCCTTGAGCCAGGAACACCGCGCCGCGGCCGGGGTTGAGGCGGGGCAGAGCGTGGAAATCACCCTCGAACTGGACGAGCAGCCGCGCACTGTGGACGTGCCCGACGATCTGGCCGCGGCGCTAGTGGAGCCGCCGGGCTTGCGCGCCGCTTTCGATGCCCTCAGCTATTCGGCGCGCAAGGAGCACGTGCGGCAGGTGACGACGGCCAAGGCGGCCGAGACACGGCAGCGACGCATCGCCAAGATCGTCGCCGGGCTGGCCGGTGAGTGACCCATTGCCACGGCGCTAGACGCCCTTGATCAGCAGCGACCAGCCGTCGCTGTCGCTGCGCGCCGGCAGCAGCCACAGCGCCTCGCTGTCTAGCCGCAGATCGAACTTCAGGGACTCCAGCCAGTCTTTGCGCTGGGCCTCCAGGCTGACGATTACCAGTTCCAGCAGCTTGTGGCCGTCCTCTGTGGTGAGGGCCACCGGCAGGAAGACGGCGTCTTCGGGCGGCGTGACGGCGCTCAGCAACGGCTGCTTGGCCAGCAGATCGGCGACCAGGTCGCGGGCGTCGGCCAATTCGCCGGCCCAGGCGGGGATGTAGAAGTGGCGCGGCTGGGGCCAGAACGTCTGTGCCTCTTGCTGTGGCGAGGGGCCGGCCTGCGGCCGGGGCGACTGGAATGTGACCTGGCCGCGATAGACCCAGAACGGCAGCCACGTCTCCGGTTGTGGTTGCGTCGGCGTGGCGTAGTGCGCGGGCGATAGTTGCAGCCCGCCCTCACTGATGCCCACGGCGGCGTGACAGTTGGGACACTGCACGACGACGTCGTCATTGCCGGGCGTCAGGGCGTGGTTGCAGCGGGGACAGCGGAGGAGGAGTAGCTTCATAACCTAGCGCCTTTGGCGGCTCATCTTTTCCAGGTCTTCCAGCACGGTCATGCCGGTCTTCATCATCTTGGGCAAGTCAGCCACCGAGGGAATGGCTCCGCCCAGGAAGCCGCCCTCGGCATCCGCTTTCTGGAATTCGCGCGGCTTGTCCTCCACCTCCTCGCCATAGCGGAACTGGCGATAGCCGTAGAGGATGAGGCCGAGGCCCACGGCAATGGGCAGCAGCAGCAGCCCCAGGCTGTCGTCGTCCGTCTGGGCCAGCGCGGCCAGAATGGTGCCGTTGACCAGCACCAGATTGCCGACAGCCAGCCCGGCGACCAGGGCGACGGCTCGGTAGAGGATGTTGCCGGGGGCCTTGCCATACATGACGCGGCCGCTCGCGCCGTCAACGACGACTTGATAGGTGCGGTTGCGGTAGGAGTAGCGACCGATCCACACCGGAAAGTAGACCAGGGCAAACTCCGGCCGCAGCAACTGGATGTTTTCATAGCTGGTGGACTTCTGCGCCGCGTCCCGGCGCGCCCGGCGCACGAAGTGGGTGCGCGCCTCGTCCAGCGCCGCCGTGCGTGACTCTGACGGTTCAAAGACCATCGCCTCGGCGTGCAGCGCCTGGCTGTCGAACGGCGACAGGTCCTCCCGCGAGACGACGATGCGATGGACGCCGAACTCCGACACGTCGACGGCGGCGTCGTTCCAGTGCATCGTCTCGAAGACGTAGTGCTCATCGGGCTTTGTTTCGTCGTCATCTTTCCGCACGCGGCCGAACAGCCAGCCGGCCACGGTCGCCTCGACGCGCCAGAAGGGCAGATAGGCCAGCACCATCTCGTCAATAGTCGCCAGCCGGCGCAGGTCGCGCGCCTTGCGCATGCCGCCCAGGAAGCCGCGCACGGCTTCTTCGGCCCGGCCCTGGTCAACTTGTCGCCCCACTTGCCAGCGCCGCACGCCGCGCTCCCCCTGCACCAGCGAGTGCAGATTGCAGTAGGGGCACTGGACGACGCGCAGCCCTTCGGCCACGGGCACGACCCCGGCGCAGTTGGGGCAGATGAGGCCCTGGGAGCTGTCTCTTATACACATCTCCGAGCCCACGAGACCGTACTAGATCTCGTATGCCGTCTTCTGCTTGAA
>CALLZA010001032.1 GCA_937858165.1 uncultured Ardenticatenia bacterium | reverse complement strand
TGTGTTGTTGGTTTCTGTCGGGCCGGATGTCGTCAGTTCTGCGTGTGAGCCACTCGGCGGTTAGCTGCGTCACGAACCTGTGGTTGTGCTACTGCTCGTCTGTCTCCGGCTCCGTGTTATTGTTTTTTTTCAAGCAGAAGACGGCATACGAGATCTAGTACGGTCTCGTGGGCTCGGAGATGTGTATAAGAGACAGACTGTGCATCGTGCCGGGCCACGAGGGGCCGCAGCGCGGCGCGGCGCTGGGCGACCTGGGGCTGCTGGCCGATGGCGCGCTGGCCGCGGCCGATGGGCGCGTGGTGGCCGTCGGGCCGTCGGGCGAGTTGCGCGCCCGCTATCGTGCCACGACCACGCTCGACGCGGCCGGCCGCTGTGTCCTGCCCGGCTTCGTCGATCCCCACACCCATCTGCCGTGGCTGGGCGACCGGGCGGGGGAGTTCGAGCAGCGGCTGGGCGGCGCGACGTACATGGAGATCATGGCCGCCGGCGGCGGCATCATGTCCACCGTCCGGCGCACCCGCGCCGCCGACGTAGCCGAGTTGGTGGCCGACAACCGGCCGCGGCTGGCGCGGATGTTGCGCCACGGCACGACCAGCGCCGAGGCCAAGACGGGCTACGGCCTGGAGACGGCGGCCGAGTTGCGCCAACTGGACGCCATCATGGCCCTGAATGACGTCCAACCCGTCGAGTTGACGCCGACCTTCCTGCCCGCCCACGCCATTCCGGCCGAGTTCGGCGGCGACACCAACGGCTACGTCGATTACCTGCTGGCCGACACGCTGCCCGCCGGGGCGGCGTGGATGCGCGAGCGCGGCGTGGTTCTGTTTTGCGACGTGTTTTGCGAGGAGGGGGTGTTCGACCTGGCCCAGACACGGCGCATCCTGGAAGCGGCGGCGGCACTAGGCTACCGGCTGAAGGTTCACGCCGACGAGTTCGTTGGGCTGGGCGGCACGCGGTTGGCGGTGGAGCTGGGCGCGGTGTCGGCCGATCATCTGGTCAGCACGCCCGACGCCGACATTGCTGCCCTGGGTCGCGGTGGCACGGTGGCGGTCGGGCTGCCGGGCACGCCGTTCGGTCTGGCCCACCGCGACTACACACCGGCCAAAGCCATCCTGGCCGCCGGTGGCGCGCTGGCCCTGGCCACCGACTGCAACCCCGGCACGAGCTGGTGCGAGTCGATGCAGATGGTCATCGCCCTGGCCTGCCGCTACATGGGCCTGACGCAGGCCCAGGCGGTGGCGGCGGCGACACTCAACGCGGCTTGCGCCATCGGCCGCGGCGATGAGGTGGGCAGCCTGTCGCCGGGCTATGCCGCTGACCTGCTCATTCTGGACGTGGCTGACTACCGCCACCTGGGGTACCGCTTCGGCACTAACCTGGTGCAGACGGTGGTCAAGCGCGGGCGGGTGGTGGCCGAAAACACCTCTGAGGTGGCGTGATGGCTGGCATGAGCCTGTCTACGGTCGGTTGGATCGTTTTGGCCGCCGTTGTGCTCGCCCTGCTGCTCCTGGTGTTACGTTACTTTGCCAGCGTGGCGATGGAGTTGACGCGGGTGTTGTTGGTGGCCGGGGTGGTGGCGGTCGTCCTCTTCGTGTTGTGGCTGCTGATACGATAGCTTTGGGTGCGTCGCACCTTGCAGTTGAGAAAGAAGGTGCGATGCACGTCCGGAAGTGCATCGCACCGGGAAGTGCGGGTGCGTCGCCCCCCGGGATAGCGGTATAATCGGCCCCATGAGACACGGTATTCTTGCGCTTCTGGCGCTCATTCTGTTGCTGTCGGCCGCCTGCCGCCAGGACCCGGCGGCCACCGACGAGATGGCCACCGCTGCCCCGGTCGCCCCGGCCACCCTGCCGCCGCCCGTGGCCGCTTCATCTACCCCCATCCCGCCCACGCCGACGCCGACCGAGCCGCTGGCCGCCCAGGTCAACGGCCAAGCCATCACCCTGGCTACCTTCGAGCGCGAGATGGCCCGCTACGCCGCCGGGCAGACGGCCGCCGGCAGCGCGCCCGCCGCCGACGCCACTGAGCAGGTGCTGAGCGCGCTCATCGACCGCGAACTCATCCTGCAAGCAGCGGCGACTGCGGGCGTCGTGATAAGCGATGACGCCGTGGAGACGCGCCTGGCCGAGCTACAGGCGGTCTATGCCTCGCCGGCCGAGTTCGACGCCTGGCTACAGTCGGTGGGCTACACCGTCGAAGAGTTCCGCGCCGCGCTGGCCGCCGAGATGGTGACGGGCGAGATGGTGGCCCAGGTGACGGCCGAGGTGCCCGACACGGCCGACCACGTGCGCGCCCGCTACATCCAGATGGACGATGCGGCCCTGGCCCAGACGGTGCTCGACCGGGCGCGGGCCGGCGACGACTTCGCCTTCCTGGCCCAACAGAACTCGGTCGATCGCGTGACGGGTGAGATTGGCGGCGATTTGGGCTTCTTTGCCATGGGGGCTTTGCTTGTGCCGGAGGTGGAGGCGGCAGCCTTTGCCCTGCAACCGGGGGAGATCAGCGATCTGATCGGCGTGACCAACGCCGACGGAACGACGACGTACTACATCATCCAGGTGACGGAACGCGAAGCCGACCGCGCTTTGGGCGTCGATGCCTATCAGGCCCGACTGGAGGCGGCGTTCGACGACTGGCTGGCCCAACTCCGCGCCGCGGCGACCATCGAACGCTTCATTCCATAAAAGGATTTAACGCAAAGGCGCAAAGAAGAATTCCGTTTTCTTCTTTGCGCCTTTGCGTTAAATCCTTCTTAGAGCCTAATGCTGCGCGTTGGGCGACCAGAGGGCGACGATGTCTTCGTAGGCGCTCTTGAGTTGCGGGTCCTGGGCCTGGCGCGCCTTGCGGCTCATCTTCGAGCGTACCAGCCAGCCGGCTACCCGCTGTTTCAGCGGCCCGTGGTGCTTGCGATAGAGTTGCGCCCGGCTGGCCCACAGGTTCAACAGCGACTGGGCCGGGATCTGGCGCGTGCTCTCGCCGCCGTAGTGGACGATCTCCGCCTTGGGCACGGCGTAGATCTCCCAGCCCGACTCGCGTACGCGCCAGCTCCAGTCGATCTCCTCGCAATACATGTGGAACGACTCGTCGAAGCCCTGGGTCGATTCGGCCACGTCGGCGCGGACGAGCATGGTCGCGCCGAGGGGGTGATCGATGACGAACGGCGGCCGGTCGGGCTGGTACATGCGGCGCGGATAGCGGCCGTTGAGACGGCTCTCATAGAGGCGCGGCGGCAGGGGGTAGAGGTCGAACACCAGTTGCCCCAGGCCGGGAAAGGAGAAGGCGCTGTGCTGGAAGCGGCCGTCGCCAAACGTCAGCCGGGCGCTGGCCATGCCGCCCTTGGGCCGCTCGTCGAGGCACTTCACCAGATGGCCCATGGCCCCCGGTCGTACCAACGTATCGGGGTTCAAGAAGAAGTAGTAGCGCGGGTGGCTGCTGGCCGCGGCGCGCATGCCCTGGTTATTGGCCGCGCCAAAGCCGACGTTGGTCTGGTTGGCGATGACGTGGATCTGGGGGTACAGATCGCGCAGCAGGGAGACGGTACCGTCGGTCGAGGCGTTATCGACGACCCATATCTCGCCGCGCAGCCGCGAGGCGCGCAGATCGGCGGCCACAGAGCGCAGGCAGTCGGCCAGATAGTTGCGGACGTTCCAACTGACGATAATGATGGCAACGTCGATCATCTCAGTCCAGTTCTGCCCAAAGGTCGGCAGCTTCCAGCTCCAGCGTGTTTTGGATAAAGCGGATTGGGTCATAAGCGGCATCGTCGGCCGGTTCCAGTCCGGTCCAGCCGTAGAAATCGGCCGAGCACAGCGAGCTCTGGCACGCTTCGGACGCGGCGAATTCGGCCATCGTCGCCAGCGTTTGGCGCGCCAGAAGCAGCGGAAAGTCGGCGCCAAAGACGACCGTCTCGTTGGGGATCGGTTCGCTCAGCGCCAGGATGCGGGTCACGTCGAAGATGTCGGGCGTGGTGTCAAATAGACGGGCGCGCGCGTCGCGCAGCCGGTAGCCGCCAAACTCCGGCTCGCCCGCGACCAACACGTAGCCGATGGGACTACGTGTCGGCGAAATGCCCAGCACGCGCCACTCCTCCGGCTGCGTCTCGCCGAACACCCACTGCCGGTCGAGCGGCATGACGGGCGGGACGAAGACGGCGGTGGTGAAGTCGACCGCCTCATTGCGCAGCGCCAACAGGGCGCTCGTCTCCTCCGGTTGGGTAACCACTTCGCCCGGCTCGATGCCCGCCTCGGCCATCTGGGCGCGGAAGTAGAGGTAGTTGGGCAGGCTGCGCGTGTCGGCCACGGCCCAGCGCCGCCCGGCCAGTTCAGCCAGTTCGGTCGCCGCGCCGGGTTGGGTGACGAGCATGCCCATCTGCCAGGTCAGCCCGTCGTCGTGGCGGGCCACCAGTCCGGCCACGGCGTCACACGCATCGTGGGCCAGGGTGTAGGCCGCAGCGGAGATGAAGCCGATGGTGTCGGCCGGCGCGGCGCACAACAGAGCCGCCACGGCCGCTTCGTCATCGGGCACGCCGACGGCGAACTCCGCCCCGGTGGCCGCTTCCAGGGCCGCCACCAGCGGCTCGGCCCGTTGGGCGATGGTCGCGCCGGCCGTCGTCGGCGGGAATAGGAGTTGCACCGGGCGCTCGGCCGTGCCCAGCGCCGGGCGTGTGACCTCGACGGTGACCACCGGCGGGGCAGCCGTGGGCCTGGTCGGCTCGGTCGGGGCCGCGATTGGGGCGGGGGCGACGGTTGGCGCGCTCTGGCCGGCGTCGACGAGGCGCGTCACTTCGACGGTGACGAGCTGGGGCGTCGTCGTGACCGGCGCGTTGGCTTGAGGCCCACAGGCCATAGCCGACATCGTGAGCGCGGCGGCCAGAGAGGCCAGAGCGAAGATTCGGGTGCGATGCATGTTCATAGGATAAAAAGCGACTGACGGTTCCGCCAGTCGCCCTGCCGATTGTCAACCTGTCTCGATTGTCTGGCCGCGCTAAGGAGTGCGGGAGGATCAGACACCGACGATATGGCTAGTGTATAACGAACGCGCCAAGGGGGGCAATGTCATTTAGGGGAGATTAAGATACAGTGGCCAGTGAGCCGTGGTCAGTAGATCAGTGGTCAGAAATCAGAGTGTAATCGCAGAGTCCGTATCCTCAGATGCGGACGGACGCAACGAGCAGCGGCGCGGCGCATCTGAAGCTGAGCCCTCCGCGGGCAAGAGGCGGCCGACCGGCTATGGCTCCACGACGCGCACGGGGATGGGCCGCTCTTCACACGTCGCCACGTTGCCCGGATCGGGCACGTCAACCAGAATATCCTGGGCATCAACGCGGTTGTTGAACTCGCTGATCTCCACGTCTTCGTGGATCAGCCCGGCCCACATCGGTTGCGGGTTGCGTACGCCGAACACGTCCACGACACGGATGCTGCCGGTGACGACGGCGCGGGCGTCGGGCATCAGGTAGTAGGCGTCACCGATGCGTTCCAGCTCCTCCAGGTTGCCGATGGCCCAGCGGTAGGGGTAGTTGGTCAGCTCGTTCTCGAAGCCGATGGCGACACGGAACGCGCCCGATTCGGTGTGCCAGCCCAGCGTGTTGTAGTTCCAATCGGAGTCGTAGACCGTGCCCGGCGCGGGGCCGGTGGTGCGCAGCGGCGTGTTGCCGTCGTTCTGCACAGTCAGGGTGAAGGTCACTGTGTCGCACAGGGCGACGGCCGTGGCGCTCCACTGGACGGTGCGGTCGGTCGGCGGCGAGACGATGTAGGCGCGGGGCACGCCGCCGAACTGGATGGTTAGCTGGCCCGCGACACGCACGCGCTGCCCCTCGACATCTTCGGCCACAGCGATGATGGGGTAGGTTCCGTCGGGTGGAGGCGTCTCGCCGTTGTCCACGCCGCCTTCGTAGTCGAAGTAGTGGCGGCCGACGGAGTTGAGCGGGATATCAAGCTCCTGCTCGGCGATGGGCACTTCGCGGCCGTCGGGCATCTCCAGGAAGACGCGCAGCGCGGCCACTTCCTTGGGCAAATAGAGCTGGGCCAACACGCGGTCGCCCAGGCCGTCGCGGTTGGGGGTGAAGGTGTTTTTGTCGAGGGTGAAGTTGCGGATTTCGGGCAACTCGGTATCGGCCCCGGCGACGGTCAGCGCGCCCGATTGGCTCTCGGTCACGCCGTCGAAGTCGGTGGCGGTGACAGTCCAGGTGTAGTCGCCGTCGCGCAGCAGCCGGGCCAGGATGTCGCCCTCGATCGCCTCGCCCGGCAGCCGGTAGCCGTCGACGATGCCGCTGAACAGCACTTCATATTCGCCCGCGCCGCGCGGCTTCACCTGTCGAAAGTAGAAGCGGTCGCCGGCGGCGTTGTCCAGGTGGATGGAGACGGTGGCGTTGCGCGACAGGGCGTAGCGGATGAGGGTGGCGTCGCTGTCGCCGTCGGCGTTGGGGGTAATGACGGCATCGCGTACGCTGACATCGCGCAGCAGGCTGCTGTCGCCGTTCAGCACGCGGCCGACCAGCCACACGGCCAGCAGCACTAGCGCGGCGGCAATAAGGATGACGATCAGTGGAGTAGCCCGTTTCGATGACACAACTTATTCCTAAGAGGTTAACGCCAAGACGCCAGGGCGCTAAGACACAAAGGGATACATGCTATCTTTGCGGCCTGGCGTCTTTGCGTTGAATTCTTGTCCAGTGTTGAATTCCTGGCTAAGTGTAGCAGAGGCACGGGCGGCTGTCAGAGACGATTAGCCGCCGCTTAGCCGCCGCAGCCGCAAGCGGCGAACGACGACGGCCACCACGGCCACGGCGGCCACGAGCAGCGAGACGACCGTCGCCACGGCCAGCCCTGTCTCTGTCTCTTATACACATCTCCGAGCCCACGAGACCGTACTAGATCTCGTATGCCGTCTTCTGCTTGAAAAAAAAAACCAATAAAACACACATATACACCTCTACTACCGTCACATGGTCTTCATCGCAACG
>CALLZA010001031.1 GCA_937858165.1 uncultured Ardenticatenia bacterium | reverse complement strand
TGTTGTAGGGCTGGGGTAGCGAGGAGTGTAGAAGGGTGAGAGCGTGGGGGGGGGGGGGGGAGGGGCGCGCTGGGGGGGTGGACGGGGGGAGGGGGCGTGGTGCCGGCGCCGCGGTGAAAGTGGCTAAAGGGCGCGGCCAGGTCTTGTAGCAGGGTCGGAAAGGCGTCGCTCCAGGCGTTCGGCCGCACGTCGACGCCGAAGACGTCGTGGCCGCCCGCCAGGAGATGTAGAGCCAGGTTGGTGCCGATTTGGCCGCTGGAGCCGGTGATGAGGATGCGCATGGTTAGCTTATCTTATATGTACTTGACCTGGTTTTTCATTTCGTCGGCCGTAACCTGATCGAGCAAGCGCATCAGCCGGCGCAAAAACTCATACAGAGGGTATCGCCGGGCCAGGATGGTGCCGCAATGCTCATGCCCTTCATCAGGATAACGTCGGGCAAGCGCCTCGAAGTCAGCCCGATTGTCAGTTAGCAGCGTTCGATTGAGAGAAACGGAGTGAGCCAATGGGTCGGCATCGGAGAGACCAAGACGGCCTTCGCCATGCGTTGTCAACGCCGAGAAGCCACGGCCGCGCAACAAAGCCGCGACGAGGACAATGACATCTTCGCCGAGATACAGTGCAATGAACAGACTGGCCACTATCCGTGAGTTACAGGGGCAATGAACTCATCAGGGATGCGATTACGCTCAATGTGGGCGTTGATCGCCCCCTGATGATCACTGTAGTAACTGAGTGCGTCAAAGACCTGGGCTAAGTTGAGGTGAGGCAGATGGGCTGGAACCTCCTCAGCCGGCGTCCCTTGCCGCCATAGTTCGACGATGGCGCGGACGGGCGTGCGCGCCCCCTCAATGATGGGTTCGCCACTCAGGATGTCGGGGTCGGTCACGACGTACCGGTGTCGGGTTGCTAGAACCATTGTTGTTGACCTAATTCCAGGTTATCTACAAGTATAGAGAGTTAGGTCATCATTCGCCAGCAGCATTTATTCCTCGCCGCATCACCCGCCACCCAAACCGCGGCAGCGCCAGCATCCGCCGCCAGCGCCACGGCTCGTGGATGAGCCGGTGCAGCCACTCCAGCCCCAGCCGCTGCAGCCAGCGCGGAGCGCGCACGGCCCGCCCGGTGATGAAGTCGAGCGAGCCGCCGATGCCGATAGCCACGCGCACCGTCGTCAGCGCGTCCCGGTTGCGGGCGATCCACTTGTCCTGCTTCGGCGCGCCATAGGCCACGAACAGGAGCGCCGCGCCGCTCTCGTTGACACGCCGGACAATGGCCTCGTTCTCGGCCGGATCGGGCGAGCCGGCATACGTTCCGACGACGCGCAGGCCGGGGTAGAGGGCGTGTAACACCCCGGCCGCCTCTTCAGCCACGCCGGGGGCCGCGCCCAGCAGATACAGCGACCAGCCGCGCGCCGCCGCCCGCTCCGCCAGCCGATAAACCAGTTCCGACCCCGGCACGCGCTCCGGCAGCCGCCGCCCATAGCGCCGCGCGGCATAGAGCAGCCCCACGCCATCGGGCAGGCACAGGTCGGCCGCGCGCAGCACACGGCGAAAGTCGGCGTCCGTCTGGGCGGCCATAACGAACTCCGGGTTGACCGTGGCGATCTGGTGCAGCCGCGGCTCGCTCATGTAGCCGTCAACCAGCGCCAGCGTCGCGTCCATCGTCACGGCGTGGACGGGTATATCCCTGTCTCTTA
This sequence comes from uncultured Ardenticatenia bacterium, assembly GCA_937858165.1. Taxonomy (GTDB): domain Bacteria; phylum Chloroflexota; class Anaerolineae; order Promineifilales; family Promineifilaceae; genus Promineifilum. The sequence continues at coordinate 114 of CALLZA010001031.1, read as the reverse complement.
TACACATCTCCGAGCCCACGAGACCGTACTAGATCTCGTATGCCGTCTTCTGCTTTGAAAAAAAAAAAGCACACATAACAGCCAACTCGAAGGCATGTGCATCCGAGCACTAAA
>CALLZA010001030.1 GCA_937858165.1 uncultured Ardenticatenia bacterium | reverse complement strand
TTCATTCTCCTCTCTCTTAGCTTCTCTTCTTATTGCTGTCTTTTGTCGTGTGTGTTGTGTGTGGTTTTTTTTTTTTAAGGATACGGCGACCACCGAGATCTACACTAGATCGCTCGTCGGCAGCGTCAGATGTGTATAAGAGACAGCCATTATCCGTTGTCTGTCGTCCGTCCTCGGCCGGTGGTCGGCCGTCGGCCGTCGGCCGTCGTTCCCCCTCCCCGGGCCAGACGAACCCGATCAGCGTGGCCAGGGTGAAGGCCATGGCCAGCAGTTGGAAGGGCGGGATGTCGCCGCTGAGGACGGTCAACGTCGCCAGCGTGCCCCACAGAAGAACGGCCGCGCTGCCGACCAGCGTGCCGCGGCGGATGGAGGCGGGAGTGGAAGTCATGGGGTGGGATTGTAGATGAATTACGAATTAGGAATTAGGAATGAAGACAGCGCTCTTCACGCCTGATTCCTCATTGTTATGACATTCGTCACTTGTGCTGCCGCGGCCACTGATTACCATAGCAATTGGTTCTCTCTGTCGGCGGTTCGGCGCGGGTCGTCGGGCGTCCGGCGATGCCTAGCAGGATCGGGCGCGCAGCTTGCCGCCGCAGGCAAGGTGGGGTTGGAGGGTAGTCATGTCCGTTTCTCGTTCGTTCTCCGGCGGGGCGCGTTGGGCTGTCGGCCTGGCTGCCTTGGTGGTGGCGGTGGCGCTATTGGTGACGGGGGCGCGGCCGGCGGTGTGGGCCGAATCGGCCGCCCAGACCGGCAAGGGTGACCCGCGCCGCCAGGACGCCGACGCCTATCTGAATAACAACCTGTTGCGCATCTATACCGCCGAACGGCAGTCCACCGTGTGGCACTACCAGTACAGGCCCGGCGTGTGGGGCGAGAGCAACTACCACGAGTTGTTTGCCCTCTATACGCCCGCCGGCGGCATCGTCGAATCGCCGACACTGGCCGTCGACCAGCCCTTCACCAATCCCGGCGGTGGCGCGGGCAGCGTCAGCGCGCTGCTGTCCAACAGCCAGTTCCGGGTGCGGCGCACCGTAACCGTGCCGCCGGGCGATGGGCGCTACGTCCGGCTCGACTATGACATTATCAACAAGAGCAGCGCGACCATCCTCGACGCGCGCTTCTTCCAGGCCATCGACTTCGACATCCCCTACACCGGCGACCACACCGACGACATGGGCTGGTATGACGCCACAACCGACACCATCGGCGTGCGCGACGACGAGTACTTCCGCAACGTCCTGGCCAGCGTGCCCCACGCCGACCGCAACAGCGTCGATCAGTGGAGCACGCAAATCTACGTCGACTGGGACGACGGCAACCTGTCGGGCCGGACGGCCTATGGTCCGGGCGACCCGGCTGTGGCCAAGCAGTTCAATCTGGGCAATCTGGCCCCTAACCAGAGCGCCCACGTCACCTTCTACGTCTGGTTCGGCGATCCGGCGGCCACGGGCGCGGCGTGCATCAACGGCCGCGTCCAGCGGTCAGGCGGTGGTGTGCTGGCCGGCGCGTCGGTGACGGCGCTTCACCAAACGGCGCTGACCCAGCACACGACGACCAGCGACGCCAACGGCGCCTTCAGCCTCGACGGTCTGGCGACGGGAACCTACAGCGTGCGCATCAGCGCGCCGGGCTATGCGACGCGGGTTGGCATGGTGACGGTCAGCGACGGCTGCGCGACGGTAAATCTAACGCTGCCGGCGGCCGATTGGACGGTGCTAACGCTGTTGGCCCAGCAGCACGCGCCCGACATCTATCAGGACACCGACGCCCTGGCGACGCGGGCCGACTTCTTCACGCGGGCCAACTTCGATGGCAACTGGGATGGCCTGGACAACTGGCAACACCTGTTGACCGCCTCCCAGCCCGCCTACGTCTACTGGGACGCCGCCTCCACGGCCACCCACCACTTCCTGAAGTACTACCTCTTCTATCCGCGCGACTGGGGCGATGTGGGGCCGCTGGATGTGGCAGACTACTGCGTCACCGACGGCGGCGGGGCCTCTAACTTCCTTTGCCATGAGAACGATATGGAGGGTTTCGCCGTCGCCGTCAATCGGACAACGGGCCAGGTGGAGTACATGGTTAACCGCCGCCACGGCTTTCCGCCCGACACGTGCCGGGAAGAGGATGGGTTGGGTCTACCGGTCAACGTGACGGTGCAGCGCATGGGGCATGCGGTCTACTGTCGCCATGCGCTGGTGACCAGGCCCTTCCCCGGCGGTGACGGCGTCGTCTACCGCTTTGGCGACACATCTGAGGTTCCCGACTCCCACACCGACGGTGAGGTGCTCTATGACCTCATCCACGTCGATGAGCTGCGGACCCTGGTGGGCACGCTCGACGGCGCGCTGGCCTACACGCCCAATCTACTCAACTTCCGCGGCGACGACTGGGGCGCGAACAAGGCCAGCACGCCGTGGGCTATCGGCTTCTGGTGGCTGGTGCCGGCGCGCGCCAGCCAGACCGGGGCCAACTACGACGGCGATCTGTACGCCGACCCGGCGCGGCTGTTCGCGTCGCTGTTCCCGGAGGCGGGCATCGCCACCGACTACACCTTCAACCCCAACCTGAGCGCCGCGGCCGCCTATGAGCCGCTGAGCGCCGGTTGGGTAGCCGCCCCGGCCGGCGATGTCAACGTTTTCCTGCCCTTCGGGGCCATCGACAGCGCGGCGACGGTGACGCTCGGCTACGACGTGCCCGATGAACTGTCGTTGGGCGCGGCCCGCAGCGGCGAAGCGGCGACGTTGCTCGGCCGGCCGTTCCGCCTGAGCGCGACGCGCGCCGGCGGCGGAGCGGTGACGGCCTTCAACGCCCCGGCCCGGATCATCGCCGGCTATAGCCCCGCCGATCTGGCTGAGATGGACGCCGCGGCCGATGATCTGACGCTCGCCCGCTGGGACGGCCAGGCGTGGCAACCGCTGCCGACGGAAGTCGACGCGACGGCGGCCACAGCCCAGGCCTACAGCGAGATGCCCGGCGTCTTTGCCCTCTTCACCGGCGCGCCGCAAGGGGTTGAGACGACGTCGCTGTTCCTGCCCCTCGCGCTTGTTCAGCCGACACCCTGTCTCTTATACACATCTGACGCTGCCGACGAGCGATTCTAGTGTAGATCTCGGTGGTCGCCGTATCATTAAAAAAAAAAACAGTAGAAATATAAATAGTAAATGGCAGTATTAAAGCAATGCATATAAGCGACTGTCACTAGTACAGAGTGAAGAGACAGAAATTAGGAGCATAAGAAGAAGAAGATGGAAATAACAACAACTATGAGATCAGACG
>CALLZA010001029.1 GCA_937858165.1 uncultured Ardenticatenia bacterium | reverse complement strand
ATCTGGGTGGATTGTAGTCTGTGTTTGATGTGTGTGAACGAGGCGTGTTTGCTTGTTATTAGACTACTGAGTGCAAGCTCTTGTGGTAGATGTTGAACGTTGTTTGCACTTAGTGTTGGTATTACTATTACAGATTTGTGGAGTTGTTTGAGTGTGGTGTTTTTTTTTTTTTCAAGCAGAAGACGGCATACGAGATCTAGTACGGTCTCGTGGGCTCGGAGATGTGTATAAGAGACAGACGTAGGAGTGACCGGCGGTGTCGAGGGTGTTGAGCAGATTGTTGATGGTCGTCGTCTTGCCCGTGCCCGGCCCGCCAGTCAGGATGGTCAGCTTGTGGCGCAGGGCGGCGTCAACGGCTTGCTGCTGCTGTACCGTTAGACCGACCGCCGCCGGCCGACCGCCGACCGCCGCCAGACTATCCCCCTGCTCCTCTGTTCCCCTGTTCCCCTGTGCCTGCCTGCGTACGACTAACAACCGGCTCATCGGATGACGTACTAGACGTTCCACCTGTCGTGTTAGGCCTGTCTCGGAGAAGTAGAGCGCGGGCAAATAGATGGCTTGCTCTTCGCGGACGACGGTTGTTTGTCGTCCGTCGTCCGTCGTTTGTTTTCCGCTGGCGGCGGTCGGCGGTCGGTCGTCGGCGGTCTCGTACACGATCGTCTCGCGGCGCACCAGTTCGCTGGTCTCCAAAGCTTCCAGCACGGCCGTCACGCGTTCGGCGGGCAGTTGCAGGATGTCGGCCGCCGCCGGCTCCAGCTCGGCCTGGGGCGCGTAGACGTGGCCGTCGTCGGCCATCTTTTGCAGCGTGTAGTGGATGCCGGCTTCGACGCGCGCCGGGGCGTCGAAAGGCAGACCGAGGGCCTGGGCGATCTTGTCGGCTGTCTTGAAGCCGATGCCGTGGATGTCCTGCACCAGCCGGTAGGGTGTGGCCTGCACCACGCCTAGTGACTGGTCGCCATACTGCTTATAGATTTTCACGGCCAGATGGGTGCTGATGCCGTGGCTATGCAGAAAGACCATCACGTCCTTGATCGCCCGCTGCTCCTGCCACGCCTTGATGACGCTATCGACGCGCTTCTGACCGATGCCCAGCACCTCGCGTAGGCGCTCCGGCTGCTCGTCGATCACGTCCAGCGTCTCGGCCCCAAAGCGGTTGACGATGCGCTCGGCCATCACCTTGCCCACGCCGCGCACCATGCCCGAACCGAGGTAGCGCTTGATGCCCTCGACTGTGGCCGGGCTGGACTGCTCGCACTGCTCCACCTGAAATTGGCGACCGTGCTTGGGGTGGGTCAGCCACTGGCCGGTGAGCTTCAGCCACTCGCCGGGGTTGAGAGCGGGCAGGTTGCCGACGACGGTGATGAGCTGGTCGGCGTACTTGCCGTGGGCGTAGGGCAGCGCGTCGCGACTGTCCGGCTTGAGGCGCAGGACGGTGTAGCCGGACTCTTCGTTGTAGTAGGTGATGCGCTCTACGGAGCCGGTGAGCTGCTGGCGACCTTCCATCGGTGCGATTTTACCCAAGAGAAACCACAGATTACACAGATTACACAGATTGCACACAATTCGAGGATAATCTGTGAAATCTGTGGTTTCTTTTCTGGGAAATCTGGGAGTCATCATGTTCACCGCACTCGCCCAACCCTGGCAACGTTACTGGCTCATTGGCCTGATCGTCCTGTGGGCCGTCCTGCTCTTCGGCGGCTTTCTCCTCGGTGAAGGGGAGCGGCGCATGCCGGCCTGGACGCGCATGGCGTCGTCGGTGACGCTGGTCGTGGCCGCGTTCAGTTGGTACGCCTTCAGCCGGACGACGCCCGCGGGCAGCTATGCCCTCCTCATCGCCATCGGCATGACCTTTGGCCTCATCGGTGACCTGGCGCTGGCCGGCTGGTTGCCTGGCGGCCGCAACGTCATCGGCGGCATCGCCTCGTTTGGCATCGGCCACATCTTCTACATCACCGCCTTCCTGCGCTATGGCAGCGCGGCCGGGGTAAACGACCCGCGGCGCTGGATCGCTCTGGCCTTCTGGCTGCTTATCGGCCTGGTCGGCTGGTACTTTGTCGTCTATCGCGGCGCGGCGGCTACGGGCGAAGGGGTGACGATCATCCACTGGATCGCTCTGCCCTACGCCCTGTTGCTGGCGACGACGGCCGGGGTGGCGACAGGGCTGGCGCTGGCCGACAGTGGGTTCCTGCTCCTGGCCCTGGGCGCAGCCCTCTTCCTGCTCAGCGACCTCATCCTGGCCGGGGACATGTTCAGCGACCTGAGCTTTCCGCTCATCGGCGACGTGATCTGGCTGACCTATGGCCCGGCGCAGATGCTCATCGTTTACTCCATCGCTACCGTCCTGGCTCGGTTGAGGGGATAAGAAACCACAGATTACACAGATTCTGTCAGAAATCTGTGTAATCTGCGTAATCTGTGGTTTCATTCCGGCCAAACCCTTACCCATCATCGAACAGGAGAAGACACCATGACCGACGAACAGGACGCACTTATCCCGCCCGACCCGGAAACGGTTGAGGCGGCGATGACGGCCGCTTACGTGGCCCACAACCTGACCCGCGGCCACGACGCGCTCTATACGGCCGCGCGTCGCGCCTCGATGGGCGAACTGGAGACAGCCGCCGGGGTCAACGACCTGATGCAGGGGGCTGACATGCTGGCTGCGTCGGAGGACATCACCACCATCAGCGCTGTCGTCCACGCCCTCAACGAGGAAGACCTGGAGGACGTGATCGAGATCGGCGCCATCTCCGGCGAGTTGGCCGTGCTCAGCGACGTGCTGGCGGCGATGGACATGGCCACAGTGGCGGAGTTCCTGCACAGTCGCAGCCAACGCCTGCGCGAACTGGCCGTGGACAACATCATGCGCTACGGGGCCGTGCGCGCCCTGTCGGATTCGCTGCACGAGACGAGCGCCACTGTCGGTGCGCTGGGCGAGGAGGAGGTGGCCGAAGGGGAAGCGCGCCTCGACCTGGCCGAGGCCGCGATCGAGAACAGCCAAGCCCTGGCCGCGGTGGGCGAAGAGATGATCGCCGAGGGGCTGGCCGCCCTGGCCGCGGCACAAGGGGCGCTGGACGCGGGCGAAGAGCTGGCGCTTTAGTTGGTTGACACCTCAGAGGTCTCAGAAGACCTCTGAGGTATCAAGAAAGTGGACTGTAGTCCGTCTAGGGGGTAATTGCCTCTTGACAGCGCCAATGTGTTTGCTATACTCCGCGCATCGTTTTGTTCATACTTTTGATAAAAATCCGACAGGTTGAGTGATTCTCATGTGGCAACATTGCAGGTGTCTTAAGCGGGGGTAGCCACACCATCGCGGGCCTGAGTCCAGGCTGACCGGCGAGGCCCAGCGCTTCGCCCTCGACGGTGGCGGCAACCCTCGCGCGTAACGACCCGTTACACGCGCTCCCGAGGGAGACTGCGACCGTTTTTTCGTGCCCGCTTTCCGGCGGGCCGAACAGCCGATTGTGACTTAGGACACCTGTATGATTGCGACACGTGACAACCTGACCGACCTGCGCCCCCACTCCTTTGCCGCGCCGCGGTTGGACACAACCCGGCCGGAAGACCTCATCGGCCTGTCTCTTATACACATCTCCGAGCCCACGAGACCGTACTAGATCTCGTATGCCGTCTTCTGCCTGACAAAAAAAAAAACAACAATCATCAATCAACACAACGTCTGATGATACTATGTACTATGCAACA
>CALLZA010001028.1 GCA_937858165.1 uncultured Ardenticatenia bacterium | reverse complement strand
GGATTTGTTACATGACCTAGTCTGTTTTGTGTCTTGATGGCGTTTCATGTGTTTGTTATCGCGTTTGTATATGTAGCGTGTATGTTATTGCTCTTGTGGTGTGTTGGTGATTTTACATGATTCGTCTTTGAGAGTGTTGTTTTTTTTGTGTTGGTTGTTTTTTTTTTTTTCAATGATACGGCGACCACCGAGATCTACACTAGATCGCTCGTCGGCAGCGTCAGATGTGTATAAGAGACAGGTCAAACAGATGGTACTGCCGGCCGGTCAGCCCCGCGAACTTGTCCATCGTCTGCTGGACGGTGTCGGGGCAGGTGATGTAGTACGGGTTGGCGCTCTCGCGGGCCTGGAAGTAGACGTCAGGGTTCTGGGCCGTGCCGCGCATGATGGGATGGTCGGGCGACAGGGCGCGGTCGCGGTGGGCACGAACCAGGTCATTGTCGATCATCGTCCGCATGACGGCTTCGTCGATGGGGGCGATCTTGTTGATCTCATGCGAGGTGCGGAAGCCGTCGAAGAAGTGGATGAACGGCACGCGGGCGCGCAGCGTGGCTGCGTGGGAGATGAGGGCCATGTCCATCGCTTCCTGCACCGAGTTGGAGCAGAGCAGGGCGAAGCCGGTGTTGCGCGTCGCCATCACGTCACTGTGGTCGCCGAAGATGGACAGACCTTGCGCCGCCAGGGAGCGGGCGGCTACGTGGAAGGTGGTCGCGGTCAGCTCGCCGGCGATCTTGAACATGTTCGGGATCATCAGCAGCAGACCTTGCGAGGCGGTGAAGGTCGTTGTTAGCGCGCCGGTTTGCAACGCGCCGTGGACAGCCCCGGCCGCGCCGCCTTCTGACTGCATCTCAATCACCAGAGGCACAGCGCCCCAGATGTTGGTATCGCCGTGGGCCGAGTACTGGTCGGCCAACTCGCCCATGCCCGAAGAGGGCGTGATCGGGTAGATGGCGATCACCTCATTGACTTTGTGGGCGACAAGGGCCGTAGCCTCATTGGCGTCGATGGTGATCATGTTCGTTGTCATAGTGTTCCCCAATGCGGTAAACAGTATTCAGTAAACAGTATTCAGTATTCAGTCAAACTGCTGAACACTGCTTACTGCTTACTGAATACTGGATACTGAATACTGTCTTACTTGCTCTTCTTCTCGGCCAGTGCCGCGTGGGCGGCCGCCAAACGGGCGATCGGCACGCGGAACGGCGAGCAAGAGACGTAGTTGAGGCCGATCTGGTGGCAGAAGGCGATCGTCTTGGGGTCGCCGCCATGCTCACCACAGATGCCGACTTCAAGGTCTGGTCGGGTCTGACGGCCCATTTGGACCGCCATCTTCATCAGCTTGCCCACGCCGGCCACGTCGAGCGTACCGAACGGGTTCTCTTCCAGGATGTTGCGTTGCTGGTACTCGACCAGGAACCCCGCCTCGGCGTCGTCGCGCGAGATGCCGAAGGTCGTCTGCGTCAGGTCGTTGGTGCCGAAGGAGAAGAACTGGGCGATCTCGGCCACCTCGTCGGCCGTCAGGGCGGCGCGCGGGATCTCGATCATCGTCCCGAACTTGTAGTTCACCTGGACGCCCTGCTCTTCCATGACTTCCTTGGCCACGGCTTCGAGCGCTGTCTGCTGGACCTTGAGTTCGTTGACGTGGAAGATGAGGGGGATCATGACCTCGGGCTGAACGTCGATGCCGTCTTTCTGGCATTGGCAGGCGGCTTCGAAGATGGCCCGCACCTGCATCTTGGTCAGCTCGGGGATGATGATGCCCAGTCGGACGCCGCGCGTGCCCAGCATCGGGTTCTGCTCGCGCAGGGCCTCGACGCGCTCTAGGTACGCCTGTTTGACGCGGATTTCCGACAGCGCTTCGTCGATCTCGCTCAGGGTGTGGAAGTGCTGCAACTGCACCTTCAGGTCGGCCAGACGCTGCACCAGTTCCTCGTAGGAGGGCAGGAACTCGTGGAGAGGCGGGTCGATCAGGCGGATGATAACCGGCTGGCCGTCCATGGCCCGGAACAGGCCGTCGAAGTCGCCGCGCTGCAAGGGCAGCAACTTGTCAAGCGCCTCGTTGCGCTCGGTGACGTTCTTGGCCATGATCATCTGCTGGACGATGGGCAGCCGCTCCGTCTCGAAGAACATGTGCTCCGTGCGGCAGAGGCCGATGCCTTGCGCGCCGTATTCGCGGGCACGCTGGGCGTCGCGCGGATAGTCAGCGTTGGCCCACACACCCAGGGTGCGGATTTCGTCGGCCCAACCGAGCAGCTTGATCAGGTACGCGTTTTTGATGTCCGGCACGACGGTCGGAATCTGGCCCAGGTAGACGTGGCCCAGTGTGCCGTCGAGCGAAATCCATTCGCCTTCCTTGACGACCAGATCGCCGATGGCCATCTGGCGCAGGTCGAGGTCGATCTCCAGCTCCATGACGCCGACGACGGCCGGCTTGCCAAACTGGCGGGCGACGAGGGCGGCGTGGCTGGTGCGGCCGCCGCGGCTGGTCAGAATGCCCTGGGCGGCCAGCATGCCGTGAACGTCATCGGGCTTCGTCTCCGGGCGGACCATGATGACCTTGCGGCCATCTTCCTTAGCCCAACGCTCGGCGGTGTCGGCATCAAAGGCGACCATACCGACAGCCGCGCCGGGGGAGACGTTCAGGCCGGAGGCGATCTTCTTGGTGGCCTTCAGCGCTTCGCGGTCGAGTTGCGGGTGCAGGAAGAAGTCGACCTGGGCCGGCTTCACGCGCCAGACGGCCTCTTCCTTGGTGATGAGGCCTTCTTCGACCATATCGACGGCGATCTTGACTTCGGCCTGGGCCGTGCGCTTGCCGTCGCGGGTTTGCAGGAGCCAGAGCTTGCCATTCTCGATGGTGAACTCCATGTCCTGCATGTTGCGGTAGTGCTTCTCCAGCTTGCCGGCGATGGTGAGGAACTCATTGTAGGCGGCCGGCATGATGTCGTTCAACTCTTGCAGCGGCTGCGTCTGGCGGATGCCGGCGACCACGTCTTCGCCCTGGGCGTTGACGAGGAAGTCGCCTTCCGGCTCCTTCTCGCCGGTGGAGGCGTCGCGCGACATGGCCACGCCGGTGGCCGAATTGTTACCGATGTTGCCGTAGACCATCGTCTGAATGTTGACGGCCGTGCCCAGATCGTGGGCGATGCCGGCGGCGTTGCGATAGTCAATGGCCCGGCGGCCGTTCCACGACTTGAAGACCGCTTCCGTGGCCAGCTTCAGTTGCTCATACGGGTCGATCGGGAAGTCGCTACGGGTGAAGGTGCGATAGATTTCCTTGAAGCGGCGGGTGACCACTTCCCAGTCCTGGGCCTGCAGCTCGGAGTCGGTCTTCACCCCGGCCAGCTCGCGGCGGGGGGTGATGACGGCTTCGAACGCCTCGTCGGGCACGCCCATGACGACGCTGCCGAACATTTGGATCAGGCGGCGATAGAGGTCGAATACGAAGCGGCGGTCGCTGGTCAGACGCGCCATGGTCTCGGCGATCTCGTCGTTGAGGCCGATATCTGTCTCTTATACACATCTGACGCTGCCGACGAGCGATCTAGGGTAGATCTCGGTGGTCGCCGTTTCATTAAAAAAAAAAAAACGCATGCTACTAGACGGGCTAGCATCAATATAACAAAGTATATAACATAAAGAATATAACAATAGAGCAACGATGCACGGTAGAGATGTAGGCGAGAACGACAGAGCAACGGATACACACAGG
>CALLZA010001027.1 GCA_937858165.1 uncultured Ardenticatenia bacterium | reverse complement strand
TAGAAGATAGCTCATCTCGTGTTTTTTTACTGTGTGTGTACAGACAGATTTTATGATGTGTTAATTGTATATTTGTTATATATTTTGGATCATGTTGTACTATTTGATTGTGTAGTTGTTTTTTTTTTTCAAGCAGAAGACGGCATACGAGATCTAGTACGGTCTCGTGGGCTCGGAGATGTGTATAAGAGACAGCTTGTATTTCACTGTAGCCATAAGCCTTTCAAGTGGACTTCGATGCTTGGTTTATAGGAACGGCACTTGCACAATCAGTCGTCGTAGAGCTTCCTCAGATGCAATGTTCCTGCATCTGCTGCAAAGGGTTCCCATCCATCTTGCAGAAGTTGTGCCAGGATTCGAAAGTTGTATTCAGCATAGCCTGTCGTGTCATGCGCAAAAAAACCATACTTGTGTTGATCGCGGAACTTATACTTCGGGTATGCTTGCCGTATTTGTGTTATCGCCCATTCGACGACATTAGGTTCCGTGGAATGAACGCTGAAGCCCTGGTGTAGCCTCATTTGAATCAGGCCATATCGCGGCATCGCCACCTCCTGTCATGTAGGCTAGTGCTCTTCTTGCTCCATCATTCTGATAATCGCGACTAGCTCATGCGCTCGAATGATAGGAATCCCTTGATAACTTTGCAGTTCGAGTAGATCCTTATCGCCTGTTACGATAAAGTCAGCCTGGCCTTCAACTGCACAAGCTAGGAACTTCTCATCCTTCCAGTCGCGACATGCGCCCAACGCCTCGACATCGCCTGCGGTATGGATAACGTCGGTTTCTACCAACCTCATTATTCGACGTGGATCAACGGTCATGAGCTTTTTTAGGCGCGCTCGAGTCAATACGTCCTGTAATTCAGCAACAATAGCGGGGGACATGAGAACCACTACTCGACGTTGACGCCAGTATTCCACTATCTGGGATGTTGTCTCGCCTTGCGTCAGTAAGTAGCTGACAAGTAGATTCGTGTCAAGGACAATACGCACGGGCGACATTTCAGATTAGCCCTTATTTCTAGTTTCAGCCGCAATTTCTTCTCGAATCTCCTCGACAATATTCATCGCTTCATCTTCGCTCAGCCCATTATAGGCTGCGTTCTTCTCTGCCGACTCTCTTAGAAACGCAAAACGCGCCTCTCTTTGCTCCTCCGCTTCGCGATAAGCCATATATGCTTTGTACTCCTCGTAGGAAAGAATAACAGCCATTGGTCGCCCGTATGTTTCGACAATGATGGCATCACGCTCAACGCGGGCGTAGTCGATGGCCTCACGAGTTTGCTTCTGAAGTTCCGTCGAACTAATCACCTTCGGCATTAATAGCCTCCATTTCCTGTAAGATACTAATATTATATATCATCCTGAAGATCAGGAGTAGAAACAAATGGCCTTTAACCAAGTTAACTTAGGGAGCATCTTTGCTGATCCATACCTTCGTACACACTCGTCACTGATAACTAACTGATCACTGACCACTGCCTACTGCCCCCGCGCCCGATACTGCAACGCCTCCGCCAAATGCGCCGCGCCGATCATCTCGCAGCCGGCCAGGTCGGCGATGGTGCGGCCGACCTTGAGCACGCGGTGGAAGCCGCGGGCGCTCAGGTTCATCTGGGCCATCGCGCTCTTCATCAGGCGGCGGCCGACGTCCTCCAGTTCGCAGAACGTCCGCACTTCGCCCGGCCCCATGTCGGCGTTGCTGTAGAACGTCGTCCCGGCGAAGCGCGCCGCCTGCCGGGCGCGGGCGGCCTCGACGCGTTCGCGCACGGCCGCCGAAGGCTCGCTGCGGTGGGCCGACGACAGCTTCTCGTACTCCACCCGCGGCACGTCCACGTGCAGGTCGATGCGGTCCATCAGCGGCCCGCTGACCCGCTTCTGGTAGCGGGTGATCATGCTGTTGGAACAGGAGCAGGCCCGCGTCGGATCGCCGTAGTAGCCGCAGGGGCACGGGTTCTGCGCGGCGATGAGCATGAAGTTGGCCGGGTAGGTGACGCTGCCCGTGGCCCGGCTGATGCTTACCTCGCGCGGCATGCCCTCCAGCGGCTGGCGCAAGACCTCGATCAGCCGTTCGCCGAACTCCGGCAACTCGTCCAGGAACAGCACGCCGCGATGGGCCAGGGAGATTTCGCCCGGCCGCGGCCACTGCCCGCCGCCGACCAGCCCGGCGTAGCTGATGGTGTGGTGGGGCGAGCGGAAGGGGCGGGCGCGGATGAGCGGCGTCTCCGACGGCAGCATCCCGGCCACGCTGTAGATTTTGGTCACTTCCAGGGCCTCGTCGATGCCCATGCGCGGCAGGATGCTGGGCAGGGCGCGGGCGATGAGCGTCTTGCCGCTGCCCGGCGGGCCGGTCATCAAGGCGTTGTGCCCCCCTGCCGCGGCGATCTCCATCGCCCGCTTGACGTGCTCCTGCCCGGCCACGTCGGCGAAGTCGGTCGTATAGGGCACTTCGGCCTCGAAGGCGTCGCTCAGGTCAATGGTCAGCGGCGGGATGACGCCCAGCCCGGTTAGGTGGCCGACCAGTTCGCCCAGGTTGCGCACCGGGATGACCTCGATGTCGGGCATCAGCGCTGCCTCGGCCGCGTCGGGCGCGGGCACGAAGACACGCTTTAGCCCCTTTTCGCGAGCCATCGCCGCCAGCGGTAGCACGCCCTTGGTGTGGCGGGTCGAGCCGTCGAGCGACAGTTCGCCGAAGAAGAGCGAGTCGTCAAGCTGGTTGTGCCACACCTGCGACGTGGCCGCCAGCATGCCGACGGCGATGGGCAGGTCGTAGGCCGGGCCTTCCTTGCGCAGGTCGGCCGGGGCCAGGTTGACGGTGATGCGGTGGAGGGGGAAGTTGAGGCCGCTGTTCTTCACGGCGGCGTAGACCCGGTCGCGACTCTCGCGCACGGCGGCGTCGGGCAGGCCGACCAGCGCGAAGTAGGGCGAACCGTTGACGATATCCACTTCGACGGAGACGAGTTCCGCTTCCAGCCCAACGATGGCAGCGCTGAGAACTTTGGCGAGCATAGGTGGATTATAGCCCAGCTCGCCTTTCGTCACAGCTTAACTTGGGCCGAAGAATAGCCCACTGATGAGTTCGCCAACCGCCTTAGGGCTGCTCCAGCCCCCGCTCCGGGCGGCCGAAGGCGTGGCACCACGCGCAGTCATACCCCTCGTCGGCCACGTGTTTGTCGTGCATCTCGCCGAAGCTCTCGGGGTCTTCCGGCTCGTGGCATTGGGTGCAGACTGTGGCTTGCGGCCCCTTCAGCGCGTAGCCAAGCTCGCCAACGAGGGCCAGCCGCGGCGCGGCCGCGCGGTCGTCGTCGCCGCTACCGGCGTGGCACTCGGCGCATTCAAGGGCGTTGTCCGCCGGCTCCACGCCGTGGTTGATGGTCTGGAAGGTGTGAACGGGCACGATGCTGTATGCACCGCTCATGCCGGACCGGGCCATGCCTTCGACGATGGCCTGGGTGAAGTCACCGGTGCGGAAGAAGACCTCGGTCGAGTGCGGGATCATCTGCCCGGTGCTGTTCAGCCGCGCCGCGACGGAGCGATGCTCCTTCATCGGGTAGAGCTTTGCACCGGGCGACGAAACGCTGCCCAGCGGGACGCCGAACTCATAGTCCTGTCTCTTATACACATCTGACGCTGCCGACGAGCGATCTAGTGTAGATCTCGGGGGGCGCCGTATCATTAAAAAAAAAAACAAAAGATATATCG
>CALLZA010001026.1 GCA_937858165.1 uncultured Ardenticatenia bacterium | reverse complement strand
TTATGTTTAGTCAGATGTGTGTATGGGTATCTTGTGTTGTCGGTGTTATCTCGATGGTGTAGTATTTTTTTTTTTTTTCAAGCAGAAGACGGCATACGATATCTAGTACGGTCTCGTGGGCTCGGAGATGTGTATAAGAGACAGCTTCTGTGTCGCTCCGGGTGGGTGCGTGGACGCCGACAGCCAGCCACTCGTCAAGTGTGCGTGAAGTGAGAACGGGTGTGCGGTGGGCCACGCCGGCCAAACGTTCGGCGGCGGCGAGGACAGCTTCGGGGGTCATTGTTGCCTCATGGGTTTAGGTCGCCGGGGAAGGCGGTCACCTCGGCCGGGCGCACCATCTCGATACGTCGAAAAACTTCAAAGTAGCCGGCGCGCTGAAAGCCGCGCCAGCGTTCGTCGTCGGGCACATTCTCGACGATGGCATCCTGGGCTGCGTGCAGCCGGTGGAGCAGTTCCAGCAGGCAGGCGGTGACAACAACGGGCGCGCCGTGGGTTACCTCGACGCTGATGCGCTTCAGCTCCAGCGTTGTCGCCAGATACGTCACCCAGCCGCGCGAGCCGTCGTGGAACTCGACCATGATGCCCGAAAGATGGGGCATCTGGTGTAGGGGAATGCCGCTGTTGGGCTCGCCATCGGCCAGTGACGCGGCCAGGCGGCGCACGTTGCGCATACTGTCGACGGCGTTGAGCCAGTTCATGCGCTCGCGGCGGGCGCAGTGGAGGTCGATGACCTCTTCGTGTTGCAAGTAGTAGATTTTGCGCGCCGCCAACAGGGCCGCGGCGTTGTGGGAGGCGCTGGGCGGGCGTCGGCCGATGATGAGTTCGCGCGTCGGCTGGAAGTCGTAGCGAAGGAATAGCTCCAGGGCGGGCTGGTTGCCCTTGATGACCTCCAACCATACTTCGGGCATGTCGTTTAGTGCGGCCTGTTCCAGCAGGGCGTGCAGCATGGCGCTGCCGGTGCCCTGTCGCCGCCCCTCGGGCAAGACGCCCAGCCGCGTGACCCAGCCCTGATCACCCCGCCGGCCTAGCATCGCCAGGCCGACGATCGTCTCCCCGGCAACGGCGACGCGCGAGCAGTGCAGGTCGATGTCGTAGAGGGTGATGTACTCATTCAGCCGATCGGGGTTCATCGGCATGGGAATGAGGTAGTCAGTGCGCGTCTGGTTATAGGCTTGGGTTAGCTCGTCAAGCGTGAAGTCGGACGCCGGCAGTAGGATCATTTCACGATACTTCTGTGACAACGGTCACTGGGGCGGCTCACCCCAGGTAGGCGGCAATCTGCTTGGCAAACTCGGCGACGTTGATCGGTTTGGTGATGCAACCGTCACAACCGTAGTTGGCGGCCATCTGGGCCGCGGTGACTTCGGGCCAGGCGGTCAGGGCAACGATGGGCGTATGGGCCAACTCGGCGGCGTCGCGCAAGATGGCGACGAGCGTCTGCCCGTCCATGTCGGGCAGGCCCATATCGAGCAGGATCAGATCGGGATGTTCCTGGAGGGCCAGGTCGATGCCCGAGCGGCCGTCGGCGGCGTGGAGCAGCCGATAGCCGTGGGCCTCCAGCACGCGCTCGACCAGGCGTTTGTTGGCGAAGTTGTCCTCTATTTGCAGGATGGTCTTCATGTCGGTGGCGCTCAGGCCGCGGGCGGAGGCACCGGCAGATCGGCTTCGGCGGTAGAGCGCCACTTCTCCCCCTCCTCGACGAGCATGATAGCGATGCCGTCGCGGACGGGGTACTTCAGGCCCGAATCGTCACAGACGAGCCAGCAGTCGCGCACCAGCCGCAGCCGACCGGGGTCGGGGCCGTGGTCGGTCGAACGGACGGCGACGGGACACCGCAGAATGTCGAGCAAGAACGGGGGCAAGGACGAAGGGTGATCGGACATACGCATTACCAAGAATGGATGGGTGAATCAATGATAACAGATGGGGCCGCCGCCGGTCAAACGCCGTAGGGCTTTTCAGTCGCCGCTGCCAGTGCCCCGACCTGACAGGGGGCGGCCTTCGGGTCACTTCCCTACCAGGTCTTAAGTCAACCGGGTTGGCCAGGCGGCGGCGACGAGCGCTGGAAGGAGCACACCGGACGGGCCGCGCAGGACGTAGGTCATGCGCGCCGAGAGGGGCGTCTCTTCGGGGTTGATCTCGGCCGTGGTCGCGCCATTGGACGCGGCCAGCAGCGGCAGCGAGGCGGCCGGCTGGACAATGCCCGACGTGCCGATGGTCAGGAACAGGTCGGCGTTGCGGGCGGCGTCGAAGGCCGCGTCCAGGGCCATGGCCGGCAGCGCCTCGCCGAACCAGACGACGTCGGGCCGCAGGAACGCGCCGCACACCGGGCAGCGCGGCGGCCGCGCGTCGCTCTCCGGCCACGTCTCAACGACGCGCCCTTCGCGTGAACACTTCGTTCGCGACAGATTGCCGTGCAACTCGATGATTGCCCGGCTGCCGGCGCGCTGGTGGAGGCTATCGACGTTCTGGGTGATGAGCGTGAAGCGCGTCGCTTGGCGCTCCATCGACGCCAGGGCGTGGTGGCCGGGGTTGGGGGCAACGCCGGCCACCAGTTCGCGCCGCCAGGCGTACCAGTCCCACACCAGTTGTGGCTGGCGGCGAAAGGCTTGAGGCGTGGCCAGCGCCTGGGGATCATACTGCGCCCAGAGGCCGGTTTGCGCCTGGCGGAAGGTCGGCACGCCACTTTCGGCCGAGATGCCCGCGCCGGTCAGAACGACGACGTGGGCAGCACAGCGCAACTGCTGTACCAGGGCGTCGGGAACGGCGGCGCGCTCACTCATCGCCGGCTTTAGTGTCGCTCAAGAGAATATTGTCGATGAGGCGCGTGCGACCGACGAAGACGGCCAGCGACAACAGGACGCCCGCGTCGGGCGGGATGTCGGCCGTCCACTCAATCAGGCTGTTCGGGTCAGCGGCGCTGACGTAGTCCACCTGGGCCAGCGGTTCCTCGGCCAGTACGGCCAGCATCGCCCGGCGCAGCGCTTCGCCGTCGCGCGTCCCCGCCGCCCAGAGGCGTTCGGCGGCGCGCAGGGCACGATTGAGGGCCGTCGCCGCTGGGCGCTGGTCGCCGACGAGGTACTTGTTGCGCGAGCTCATCGCCAGCCCGTCCGCTTCGCGCACGGTGGGGCAGACGACGATGGCCAGGTTGAAGTTGAGGTCGCGAACCAGTTGCCGCACCACAACCGACTGCTGGGCGTCTTTCTGGCCGAAGTAGGCCCGCGTCGGCTGAACGATGTTGAACAGTTTGGCGACGACGACGGCCACACCTTCGAAGTGGGTCGGCCGACGCGCGCCCTCCAGCGGTTGGGTCACGTCCCTGATGGTGACGTTCGTCTGGAAGTCGGGCGGGTACATGGTCGCGTCGTCGGGGGCAAAGACGAACGCGACGCCTTCGTCGCGCAGCAGCGCCAGGTCGCGCGCCAGGTCGCGCGGGTAGCGGCTCAGGTCTTCGGTCGGCGCGAACTGCGTCGGGTTGACGTAGATGCTGACGGCCACGTGGTCGTTCTCGCGTCGCGCCCGGCGCACCAGTTCCAGATGCCCCTCATGCAGGTAGCCCATGGTGGGCACAAAGCCGAGCGAGGCCATGCCCTGAGAGCGGCGAATGGCCCGGACTTCTTCGATGGTAGTGACAACTTCCACGCGCTTACCTCTCTGTCGAGTTGAGTCGGTTGACCAGCCCGGCCACATCGCCCGGTTGGATGGGTTCATTGCCGCTCCTGTCTCTTATACACATCTGACGCTGCCGACGAGCGATCTAGTGTAGATCTCGGTGGTCGCCGTATCATTAAACACAAATGAGGCAGAGTAGAGCATGGGTATGGGAGTGAACCATAGGCAGGAAACGCACGAGCACGCGATCACACAGGTACGAATAAGACAAGTCTCGAGGGACCTATCGAACGACACAACCGGCAAGGAGCAGACTGAGAGTAGAAACAGGA
>CALLZA010001025.1 GCA_937858165.1 uncultured Ardenticatenia bacterium | reverse complement strand
TTTGATTATGTATGCGTGTGTACGTATGATCTGATGAGTCTTTTCGTTTTTTTGTTCAAGGAGAAGACGGCATACGATATCTAGTACGGTCTCGTGGGCTCGGAGATGTGTATAAGAGACAGTCCCCGAAGAGGTCTTGCAAGAACTGAACGACCCTTCTCAACTGGGTCTCCACTTGCTTTTCATCCCGGAGGAACTGGGTGGGCTGGGCGGCGGCGCGTATGACATCTACCGCGTCTCCGAACTGATGGCTTCCATTGACCTGGGCGTGGCCACTGGCGTCCTGGCCACCTTCCTTGGCTCTGACCCCATCCGCGTCGGCGGCACGCCGGAACAGAAGGCCCACTGGATGGGCCGTGTGGCCGAGGAGGCGCTGCTGATGGCCTATGGCGCGACTGAGCCGCAGGCCGGCAGCGACCTGGCCTCGCTAAGCACGAAAGCCGTGCCCGTGCAGGAGAACGGCAGCGTCACCGGCTACCACATCACCGGCCGCAAGCAGTGGATCAGCAACGGCGCGGTGGCCGACCTCTACACCATCCTGGCTCTGGCCCCTGGCGGCCCGTCGTGGTTTGTCGTCGAGCGCGACGCGCCCGGCTTCAGCTACGGCAAGCCGGAGGACAAGCACGGCATCCGCGCCAGCAACACGGCGGCCCTCTTCCTGGAAGACGTCTACGTCCCGGCCGAACGGCTGATTGGCGGCGTCGAAGGGCAGGGGCTGGCCCAGGCCCAGGCCGTCTTTGGCTACACCCGGCTCATGGTCGGCGCGTTCGGCCTCGGCGCGGGCTGGGAAGCGCTGCGCCGCGCCATTCGCTACTCCCACGAGCGCATCCAGGGCGGCGCCCCCCTCAGCGAGAAGCAGGGCTACACCCACAAGCTCATTGTCCCCAACGCAGCCCGGCTGGAAGCGGCCCGCACCTACATCGAGTGGGTGGCCGAACGGCTGGACAGCGGCGAAGAGGGGTTGCAGACCGAAGGGGCCGTCGCCAAGTACATGGCCACCGAGTCGGGCAACAAGGCGGCCGAAGACGCCATCCAGGCCCTTGGCGGCTACGGCTACACCAAAGAGTACATGGTCGAGAAGATCAAGCGCGACGTGCGCATCACCTGCATCTATGAAGGCACGTCGGAGATCATGGAGTGGACTATCGCCCGCGACCGCTGGCAACAACACCTGAAGACACAAGGCGCGTTCTACAACGAGTGGGCCGCCCGCCTCGATGCGCTGCACGCCAACGAGCCTCACAACGGGGCCAACTACGCCGCCCTGGCCTTGCGCGCTCTCTCCGTCATCCTGGAGCGCGCCCGGCTCGACCGGCTGACGCGCAACCAGCACGTCCTCTTCCGCCTGGGCGAACTGATCGCCTGGGGCGAGACAGCGGCCGTCTTCGCCGAGCGCGTTTGCGCCCATCCAACCGAGGCCATCCACCTCGACGTGCCGACGCGGCAAGCGCTGGCCCGCATCCACGGCCGCGCCGCCGCCCTGAAGGTCGCCACCGACGGGCTGCAATGGGCCATCGGCGCGGGGCAGACCGACCCGAACCTGGCCGCCTCGCTGAATCTGCCCGGCATCTACGCCGCGCAGACCGGCCTCATCGACGACATGAACATCGCCCGCGACCAACTCAACGCCGCGTTCAAATAGACAAGAAAAAACCACAGATTACACAGATTACACAGATTATTAAACCCTCTTAATCTGTGTAATCTGTGAAATCTGTGGTTAGGAACTCTTAGAGAGGATAACTATCATGGATTCAGCAGAGCGCGCTATCGCTATCGTCGGGGTGGGGGCCATGTTGCCCGACGCGCCGAACGCCGCCGCCTTCTGGAACAACATTGCCGGCAAGCGCTACAGCATCACCGAAACGCCGGCCGACCGCTGGAGCATCGCCGACTACTACGACCCCGACCCCAAAGCGCCGGACAAGACCTACAGCAAGATCGGCGGCTGGGTGCGGGGCTTTGAGTTCGACTGGAAGCGCTTCCGTCTGCCGCCGCGCGTCGCCGCGGTGATGGACGAGGGGCAACAGTGGGCCATCACCATCGCCGCCGAGGCCCTGGCCGACTACGGCTATCCCGACCGGCCGCTCGACACCGAGCGCACCGGCGTCATCCTGGGCACGGCCATGGGCGGCGAGATGCACTACATCACCACGCAGCGCATCGCCTTCCCCGAATACGCCAACTGGCTGCGCGCCGCGCCCGAATTCCGACGGCTGCCGGCCAATACGCAAGTGGCGCTGATGGAGCAGTTCCACGCGGTCATGGATCGCAGCTTGCCGACCATCACCGAAGACTCCATGCCCGGCGAGCTGGCCAACATCGTCTCCGGTCGCATCGCCAACATTTTCAACCTGCGCGGCCCAAACTTCATCACCGACGCCGCCTGCGCCAGCAGCTTCGCCGCCGTCGAGGCGGCCGTCGAGCTGCTGACCGAGCACAAGGTGGACGCAGTGTTGACCGGTGGCGTTGACCGCAACATGGGCGCGTCATCGTTCGTCAAGTTCTGCAAAATCGGCGCCCTGAGCGCCACCGGCACGCGCCCCTTCGGCGTCGGCGCTGACGGCTTCGTCATGGGCGAGGGCGCGGGCGCGTTCCTGCTGAAGCGGCTGGAAGATGCCGAGCGCGCCGGCGACACGATCTACGCCGTCATCCGCGGCGTGGCCGGCAGCAGCGACGGCAAGGGCAAGGGCATCACCGCCCCCAACCCCATCGGCCAGCAGTTAGCGGTGCGGCGCGCCTGGGAAGCGGCCGAGCTAGACCCGGCCACGGCCACCCTGGTCGAGGCCCACGGCACCAGCACCCGCGTCGGCGACGTGGTCGAGGTGGAAAGCCTGGTCACGACGTTTGGCAGCGCGCCACGCGGCAGCATCGGCCTCGGCTCGGCCAAGAGCAACATCGGCCACCTGAAGGCCGGGGCGGGCGCGGCCGGTCTGCTGAAAACGGCCCTGGCGCTGCACCACAAAATCCTGCCGCCGACGCTCAACGCCGACCCGGCCAACCCCAACATCGACTTCTCCAACTCCCCCTTCTACCTGGTCAACGAAGCCCGCGAATGGACGCCGCGCAACGGTTCCCCCCGCCGCGCCGGCGTCAGCGCTTATGGCTTCGGCGGCACAAACTTCCACCTGGTGATGGAAGAGCACGTGCCGGGGATGTTGACGCAGCGGCCGAAGCAGTATACGGGCGTAGCTCTTGGTCGTGGCGCAGGGGAGCAGGGGAGCGGGGGAGCAGGGGAGAGCACCCCTGCATCTCTTTCCCCCGCCTCCGCCGCTCCCCTACCCCCCCGCGGTATTTTGGCCCTCGGCGCGAACACCCCCGACGAGCTGAAAGATCGCCTCGATGAGGTCTGGAAGCGCGTCGAGGCTGGCTGGACGCCGCCGTTCGAGGTGCCCAAGGCTGTGGACATCCGCGCCCAGGAGCGGCTGATCATTGACTTCGGCGACCACGCCGAGCTGGTTGACCGCCTGCAAAAGGCGCGCAAGGTCATGGGCTTCGACACGCCGCAGGCGTGGAAGGCGATGGAAGCGCAAGGGATCTTCCGCGGTCACGGCCCCAAACCGGGCAAGCTGGCCTTCCTCTTCCCCGGCCAGGGCAGCCAGTACGTCAACATGGGCCGCGAACTGGCCGCCTTCTCACCGACGGTCAAGGCCACGCTCGACGAGGCTGACGCCATCATGCAGCCCGTCCTCGGCCGCGCCCTCAGCAGCTATCTGTTTATTGATAGCGACGACAAAGCGGCCGTCAACCAGGCCAACTTCGACCTGATGCAAACCGAGATCACCCAGCCGGCCATGCTGACGCTGGATGAAGCCATCCGCCGCCTGTTGGCCGACTATGGCTTCGCGCCCGACATGGTCATGGGCCACTCGCTGGGCGAATATGGCGCGCTCGTCGCCGCCGGCATCCTGCCCTTTGCCGAGGCGCTGGAAGCCGCCGCCGGGCGCGGGCGCGAAATGGCGCGGGTCAAGATGGACGACAACGGCTGGATGGCCGCCGTCCTGGCCCCCTACGAGGTCGTCGAGGCCACGCTGCATGAGGTCGGCGGCTACGTCGTCCCGGCTAATATCAACAGCCACACTCAGTCGGTCATCGGCGGCGAGAGCAAAGCCGTTGAGAAGGCGATCAAGCTGTTCCAGGAGCGCGGCTTCCAGGCGATGCAACTGCCGGTCAGCCACGCCTTCCACACGCGAATCGTCGCCCCGGCCAGCGCGCCCCTGCGCAAGATGCTCGACCGCATGCACATCACGCCGCCGCGCCTGCCGCTGGTGGCCAACGTCACCGGTGAGTTCTACCCCGCCGGCGTGACCGAGATCAAAGACCTGCTGGAGAAGCAGATCGCCTCGCCGGTGCAGTGGGTGAAGGGATTACAGACGATGCACGCCGCCGGCGCGCGGGTCTTCGTCGAAGTCGGCCCCAAGCGCGCCCTGCGCGGCTTCGTCAAGGACGTGTTCGGTGAGCAGGGGGATGTTGTCGCCCTGATGACCAACCACCCCAAGAATGGCGAGTTGCCGAGCTTTAACCAGGCCCTGTGCGGCCTCTACGCCGCCGGCTTTGGGGCTGAGGAGACCACCGACCGCCGACGGCCGTCGGCCGACGGACAACAGACCACAGCGACAGTTGACGCGCAGCCGGTCACCAACGACCAACGACTAGCGACCACCAACCAACCATCGGACTCCCGTCCACCAACGACCAGCGTTTTGCCGGCGGTCGGCGGTCGGCGGTCGGCGGTCGAAGCAGACGGAAACGATATGAACAACAACCCGCAACCAGCGACCGAATCGCTTGACGCGCTGGCCCAAACGCTGGCGCAACTGCTCCAGACCAACGGCCAATCCGCCCCGCGGCGCGCCTACGACCGCAACGAGACGCCCCTTGGCTCCGTCGTCATCAGCGGCACGGGGCTGGGGCTGCCCGGCGCCAACAAGTCGGTCATGGACCCCGACAACGCCCTGCGCATCCTGCGCGGCGAGCAGTTCGTTGACCTGATCCCGGAGCGTTTCCGCACTCTGATGGTCGATAAGCAGATCACGCGCATCGTGAAGGGCGAGGACGGCAGCGGCCGGTTTGAGACCATTTCCGACCCGGCCGAAGTGATTAAGCTGGCCGGCCGCCCCGGCGCGTTCGACCTGACCGAGGAGTACGGCGTACCGGCGGAGTTGATCGAGGCCCTGGACACGACTTCGCAGCTGGCTCTGGCAGCCGGCCTCGACGCCCTGCGCGAGGCGGGCATCCCGCTGGTGCAGACCTACAAACGCACCAGCACCGGCAAGTATCTGCCGGAGCGCTGGGTGCTGCCCGAGGCGATGCGCGACGACACCGGCGTTATCTTCGCCAGCGCCTTCCCCGGCGGCGACCGCTTCGCCGACGAGTTCACCCGCTACTACACCTGGCGCAACCGCAAGCAACAGTTGGAAATGCTGGAAGACCTGCGCAACTACGCCGCCGATAGTGCAACGCTGAACGAGATCGGCCGCCGCATCGACGACCTGCGCGACCAGTTGGAGCGCGAACCCTACACGTTCGACCGTCGCTTCCTGTTCCGCATCCTGTCGATGGGCCACAGCCAGTTCGCCCAGTACGTCGGCGCGCGCGGCCCCAACACCCAGGTCAACGCCGCCTGCGCCAGCACCGCCCAGGCCATCGCTATCGCCGAAGACTGGATCCGCAGCGGCCGTTGCCGCCGCGTGGTCGTCGTTGGCGGCGACAACGTCACCGGCGATGGGCTGATGGAGTGGGTCGGCGCGGGCTTCCTGGCTGTCGGCGCGGCCACGACGAAGGATCAGGTGGCCGAGGCCGCCCTGCCCTTCGACAAGCGCCGCCACGGCACAATCATGGGCATGGGCGCCTGCGCCCTCGTGGTCGAGAGTGAGGACGCCGTCCGCGAGCGCGGGATGCGCGGCATCGTCGAGCTGTTGAGCAGCGAAACGAGCAACAGCGCCTTCCACGGCACGCGGCTGGACGTCAACCACATCGCCATGGTCATGGAGAGCCTGGTGGCCGCCGGCGAACGCCGCTTCGGCCTGAATCGCCACGCCATCGCCCCGCAGACAGTCTTCATGTCCCACGAGACGTTCACCCCGGCCCGCGGCGGCAGCGCCTCGGCCGAGGTCACGGCCCTGCGCCACACCTTCGGCGAGTCGGCCAACAGCATCATCATCGCCAACACCAAGGGCTTCACCGGCCACGCCATGGGCGTCGGCGTCGAGGACGTGATCGCCGTCAAGATTCTGGAGCACGGCATCGTCCCGCCCGTGCCCAACTTCCGCGAAGTAGACCCCGACCTCGGCCCGTTGAACCTGAGCCGCGGCGGCCGCTACCCGGTGCAGTACGCCATCCATCTGGCGGCCGGCTTCGGCTCGCAGATCGCGCTAACCTTCACCCGCCGAATTCCCTGCGGCCCGGACCCCGTGGACCTGACCGCCTTATTCAACTTGACGGGGGTAACGCCAGTGTGGTCGCTTGATGGCGCGCCCATCACCGGAGCCACCGCGGCCGCTGCCACTGTTCCGGGGACCTATCAGGTGATCGGGGAAACAGCCGGTGGCTGCAACGACACCGCGTTGGTAACGCTCAACATCAACGCGGCAGCGATCCTGGGACCGGATGAAAGTGTCAGCGTTTGTCCAGGCGGCAGCTTGGACCTCACGAGCTTGTACGATGTCACCGGACTTACTGCGGTGTGGACCTTCGGTGGTCTACCGTTCGCCACTCCCACGGCAGCCACCGACGCCGGTGTTTATACGCTCTCAGCCACGAACAGCAATGGTTGCGCGGACCAAGCGGATGTCACCCTTTCGGTGGAGCCGATGGCACCGTTGGGCGCGGACCAGACCTTGGCGCTGTGCAGCAATGCAACGATCGATCTGACCACTTTGTACACCACCACAGGCCTTACTTCCACATGGTCGCTTTCCGGTGCTCCTGTCATCGATCCCACATCGGTGAGCGCCGCAGGTACGTATCGATTGATCGCATCGAACGCCTTGGCCTGTGCCGACTCCGCATTCGTCAGCGTCAATGTCAACCCTGCACCGGCACTTGGGCCGGATGCCTCGGCTTCGGCCTGCGAGGATGGGACCGTCGACCTCACCACGTTCTTTCCTACCACAGGGCTCACCACTGCATGGACCCTTTCCGGGATCGCCGTTCCGGATCCCGTTTCGGTCGATGGGGGTGGCACGTTCATGCTCGTTGCCACAGATCCGAACGGCTGTAGCGATTCCGCCTTGGTAAGCGTGACCATCTCCACGAACCCCGTCCTTGGGGCCGATCAAACGATATCGGTATGCGATGGAAATGCGGTGGACCTGACCACCTTCTATGCGACCGGCGCGAATACCTCCCTGTGGGAGGCGGGCGGGACCACCGTAGCGGACCCGACCTCCGTTACGACCAGCGGCACATACCTTTTGACCGTGACAAACGCGGCAGGCTGCTCGGCCAGCGCCACCGTTGCGTTGAGCTTCGACCCATCGCCCGCATTGGGCCCTGATGTGACCGCCTCGATCTGTGGTGGTACCACGTACGACCTTACAGCTCAATTCGCTCCAACGGGTGCATCCGGCTCTTGGACCGTGGGCGGAAACTCTGTCGCTGATCCCGTGGTGGTGAATGCAACGGGCAACTACCAACTTGTGGTCACCAACGCTTCCGGCTGTACCGATACGGCCATGGTGGCCTTGACGGTCCACACGGCCCCCGACTTGGGAGAGGACCAATTCTTCACACTCTGTCCATGGCAGACGGTGGACCTGAGCGCGGTATTCCCTGTGAACGGCATGGACGCCATCTACACATATGATGGCCAACCCCTGTCCGATCCGGCCACCGTTCATGATCCCGGCACCTACACCGTGGCTGTGACCGATGCGTACGGTTGCACGGACGCTGCGGTCGCTTCGATCATCAACGTCGAATGCCTCTGTGAAGCCGACTTCCGGTATGATGCCGGATGCATGCAGGAACCTGTGCAATTCACGGTGTTGGCGGATTCAGCTGTGGTGAGCGCCACGTGGAACTTCAGCGGTGCCGCCCCCAATGCGCTGGGCAGCGATCCCCTTGTACGCTTCACCACGGATGAACCCACGCTCGTCACGCTCCAAGCCACGCTCAGTTGTGGTGTGGTCACCGTGGAGCGGATGATCCGTGTGCCGGACTGCAGCGACTCCTGTAGCGTGTGGATCCCTTCCGCGTTCACGCCTGATGGCGACGGGGTCAACGACACTTGGGGCTGGCCAGGTGAGTGCCTGCCGAAGGACTTCTCGGTGAAGGTGTTCGACCGGTGGGGTGAACTCGTTTACACCTCCACCGACCCCTTCAAACCTTGGGACGGCAGCCATGGAGGCAAGCCTTCACCGACCGGGGTGTACGTGTATCGGGTCGACTATCAACTCCTCTATCAGGAACGCAAGGAGGTGACGGGTACGGTGACCTTGATCCGCTAGTGTGCCAACCCGCAAGTTGGTGTACCAAGGCTTTGCCTCGATCTCTTCTTTATGCAAGGCATATCACGTATTCGTGCGATCCGCACTATCCAGCATTTCGCGGAAATGCGTGCGTAGCCGAGGAAACCCGTTGAGAAAGGCCGGGAAGTCGATCGCAGAGGATCCGGACATGAGATGGGGGAAAAAAAGAGCGGATGACCTGTATCTT
>CALLZA010001024.1 GCA_937858165.1 uncultured Ardenticatenia bacterium | reverse complement strand
TCTCAGAAGTTCACTGTCGCTACTAATGGTGAGATTATCTAGTGTAGATCTATCGTACGAGTATAACATGTGTTGTATGTGAGTGCGTGTGATATTGACATACGTTGTTCAGTTGTCTATATGAACTGTTGGGCGTGGTGTTAGTTTTTTTTTTTTTCAAGCAGAAGACGGCATACGAGATCTAGTACGGTCTCGTGGGCTCGGAGATGTGTATAAGAGACAGGGCTAGAGCGGCCGAACACGAAGATCAACACCGCCGCCGGGGCCGTCTTTGGCCTGTTGTTGGGCGTGGCCCTCGTCTTCCTGCTGGAGTGGCTGGCCTCCGGCGTCATGCGCCGCGGCGAGGACGTGGAGCGCTATCTGAATATACCGGTTATTGGGACGATTCCGCAGGAGTAGGGACCAGGTTCCAGGGGCCAGGGAAGAATCCTCTTCCCTGGCCCCTGGTCCCTAAGCGAGTAATTATGAGCTTAGTGACCATCACCGACCCCCGTTCGCCCGCGGCCGAGGCATATCGTACGTTGCGGACGAACCTCTCGTTTTTCAGCCTCGACCAGCCTCTCCACACGCTGGTCGTCACCTCGCCGGCGGCGGGCGAGGGTAAGTCGACGGCCGTAGCCAATCTGGCGGTGACGATGGCCCAGAGCGGCCGACGCACCATCCTCGTCGATTGCGACCTGCGGCGGCCGTCGCTCCACGAGCAGTTTGGCCTGGCCATGGCCCCCGGCCTGACCAACCTGGTGCTGGAAGAACTGAACGACTTGCCATTGCAGGCGACCGGCGTGGACAACCTGTGGTTATTGAGCAGCGGGCCGACGCCGCCCAACCCGGCCGACTTCCTGGGCGCGAGCCGGATGGACCGCGTCATCGCCCAGTTGGCCGAGCGGGCCGATATCGTCCTGTTCGACGCGCCGCCGGTCGTGGCCGCGGCCGACGCGGCCATCCTGGGCGCGAAGGCCGACGGCGTGTTGCTGGTCATCCAGGCCGGCCGCACTCGCCGCGACCAGTCGGAACGGGCGCGCGAACTGCTGGAGCAGGCCAAGGTGCGCATTGTCGGCGTCGCCCTGACCAACGCGCCGCGGGAGAGTGGGGCGGGGTATTATGGCTAGGTGTTAGTTGTCAGTTGTCAGTGGTACTCCACTGACAACTGACAACGAACACCTAATCTGGAGACACTATGAAGGGACTCATCCTGAGCGGCGGGACAGGTTCACGGCTCTACCCGCTGACCTACACCAGCGCCAAGCAGCTCATCCCCGTTGCCAACAAGCCGATCCTGTTCCGCGTCATCGAGACGATTCGCGATGCGGGCATCGACGACATCGGCATCGTCGTTGGCAGCACGGCCGAACAGATCAAGGATGCCGTCGGCCGCGGCGGGCGCTGGGGCGTGCGCATCACCTACATCCCGCAGGAGAAGCCGCTGGGCCTGGCCCATGCCGTCAAGGTGGCCCAGCCCTTTCTGGGGGAGGAGCGCTTCGTCATGTTCCTGGGCGACAACGTCATCCAGGGCGGCATTAGCACGCTCATTCGCCAGTTTGCAGAAGGCGACTGGAATAGCCAGATCGTCCTGACGCGCATCGAGCATCCAGAGCAGTACGGCGTAGCCGAGCTGGGTGACGACGGCCGCATCATCCGCCTGGTCGAGAAGCCCAAGGTGCCGCCGAGCGACCTGGCGCTGGTCGGCATCTACATGTTCGACCACCACGTCTTCCAGGCCGTAGACGCCATTAAGCCGTCGTGGCGCGGCGAACTGGAGATCACCGACGCCATTCAGTGGTTGGTGGACAACGGTCGCAGCGTCCACCCTTACGTTCATCAAGGGTGGTGGATCGACACGGGCGCGCCAGGCGACATGCTCTCGGCGAACGATCTGGTGTTGGAAGAGATCGAATATAACATTGAGGGGTACGTCGACCGTGACAGCAAGGTCGATCACCGTGTAACCATCCAGCGCGGCGCCGAAATCATCAATAGCATGGTGCGTGGCCCGGCCATCATTGGCGAGTACGCGCGCATTGTCAATAGCTACATCGGGCCGTTCACCAGCATCGACCATCACGTGACCATCGAGAACAGCGAGATCGAGCACTCGATGGTGTTGGAGAACAGTCGCATCTGCGACATCGACGCGCGCATTCAGGACAGCCTGATCGGCCGCGATGTGGTCGTTTCCCGTTCGCCCATCAAGCCCAAGGCGTTGAAGCTGACGGTGGGGGATCATAGTAAGATAGGCATTCTGTAGGTTCTAGGGGCGAGGTTCCAGGGGCCAGGGTCTCTTTCGCTGGCCCCTGGAACCTGGCCCGTGGTCCCTTTCTTATGAGAGCCCTATTACAGCGCGTCACCCGCGCCAGTGTGACCGTAGACGGTCAGGTCGTCGGTCGCATTGGTCACGGCTTCGTCGTCCTGCTCGGCATCACCCACGCCGACACGCGGGCCGAGGCGGAGTGGGTGGCGGCCAAGATCGCCGGGCTGCGTGTCTTTGACGACGACGCCGGCAAGATGAACCTGTCGCTGGCCGACGTGGGTGGGGCGCTGCTCGTCGTGTCGCAGTTCACGCTCTATGGCGACGCGCGCAAGGGGCGGCGGCCGTCGTTCAGCGATGCCGCCGCGCCGGAGCATGCTGAGCCGCTCGTCGACTGGTTTGTCGACTGTCTGCGCCGGGCGGGATTCACTGTCGCCACGGGCGTCTTTGGGGCGCACATGGAGGTGGCGATCCACAACGACGGCCCGGTGACCCTTTTGGTAGAAAAATGAAGCATAACAACGAAACACCTTTATCCCGGGGCTTGCCCCACACTGCCGCGCGGCCGTTGGTCGCGGGCCTGTTGCTATTTCTCTTGCTGTTGGCCGCCTGTGGCGCGCCGCCGACGGAGCTGCCCATCGTCCAGGTGACACCCGACGGCGACACCATCCCCCAGGTCGTCGAGGCGACGCTGGAGCTGCCGCCGACCGTTGCGCCGACGGAAGCGCCGCCGACGGCCACGCCGCCGCCGTCGCCCACCAGTCCGCCCGCGGCCACGCCGACGGCCGAGGGCGGCGTCGTGGCCTTCGAGCGGCCGGCGGTCGAGGTTGACCCTGAGGCCGCGCCGCCGTCGTTGGGCGCGATGGACCAGACGCCCTACGCCGCCAGCGATTGCAGCGACAAGTACCCATGTAACGACGACTTGGCTGCCTGGGAGGAGCGCATCCAGTTGCCAGAAGGCTTCGCGGCCACGGTCTTCGGCCAGGTGGAAGGCCAGCCCAATGTGCTGACCTTCGGCCCCGATGGGCTGCTCTACGTGGCGACGATGACCGGCGAAATTTACACACTGGACGAGTCGGGCAACGTTGAGTTATACGTCGACGGCTTCCTGGCACCGGCCGGGCTGGCCTTCCAGCCGGGCACGGAGCGACTGTACGTCTCCAGCCGCGTGGTCGATCTGAACGAGGGGGGCGAGGCGGAAGTGGCTGTGGTCGAGGACGGTGTTGTGACACCGCTCATTACCGGGCTGCCTTGCTGTTACGTCGCCATGCACTCGGTCAACGGCATTGAGTTTGGGCCGGACGGCTTCGGCTATGTCTCCGTCGGCGGTCGAGCCGACCACGGCGAAATTCTGAGCGGGCCGAACGCCAGCGAGCAGGACGAGCGCCACCCCTATGAGGCCAGCATCTTGCGCTTCAGCCCCGACGGAACGCTGGTCGAGACCTATGCCCGCGGCTTCCGCAACGCCTACGACATCGCCTGGGACGCCGACGGAGTGCTATTCACGACCGACAACATGCCCGACTTTGGCCCGCCGGAGGAGTTCAACCGTGTCGAGCCGGGCGGCGAACATGGCTACCCCTGGTTCGACTGCGGCGTGTGCTTTACCGCACCCGACGACGTAGAGATCGTGCCGCCGCTGCACACCTTCATCGCCCACTCGTCGCCAACAGGCATTGCTGCTTACCTCGATGACGCGTTCCCCGGTTACTACAATAGTCTATTCGTGACGCTATGGAGCGCCTTCCCGGAGGCGCAGCGGATCGTCTGGTTCGGACCGGGCGGGCAGGAGACAAGCGACTTCGCTACCGGCTTCGCCGCGCCCATCGACCTGACCGTTGGCCCCGATGGCGCGCTCTACGTCGCCGACTGGGCCACGGGCCTCATCTTCCGCATCGCCTATACCGGAGCTTAAAGAGCTGACGCAAAGGACGCCAAGGAAGCAAAGGGCGCCAAGAAGAGTGCACTCTTACTTTGCGTCTTTTGCTGTCTTGGCGTCCATCGCGTGAGATCTTCTCGCCCTGTCCAAAAGACCACAATCGACAGATAATACACCCATGTTGAACTGGCAACAGATCAGTGAGCGGCATGAGGTCGTGCGGGCGCGTATGGCCGCCGCCGCGGCGCGGGCCGGACGGGCGGCCGATGAGGTGACGCTCATCGCCGTTACCAAGACGTGGCCGGCCCAGTTGGTCATCGAGGCTTACGACGCCGGTCTGTTCCACTTTGGCGAGAATCGCCCCGAGGAGCTGGCCGCCAAGCGCCCCGTAGTCGAAGCCGCGCTGGGGCCAACCGTCGGCCTCACCTGGCACCTCATCGGCACACTCCAGAGCCGCAAGAGCGACCTGGCCGCCGCCCACGCCGACGTCTTCCACGCCCTCGACCGCGATAAGATCGCCCGGCGGCTGGCGGCCGAACTGGCCGTGGCCGACCGCGTGCTGCCCGCCTTTGTGGAGGTCAACCTGAGTGGCGAAGCAACCAAGTCGGGCCTGCCCATGACCCAGTGGGAGGAAGATGCGACTCAGCGCGCAGCGCTGCGTACTATGGTTAGTAGCTTACTGGCCGCGCCGAGCTTGCCGCCGCTGGGCCTGATGACGATGGCTCCGTGGGACGCGCCGCCGGACGAGATTCGCGCCGTCTTTCGGCGCTGCCGGACGCTGGCCGAGTGGTTGGCGGGTGAGTTGCCGGCGTTGCCACGCCCGGCGCTGTCGATGGGCATGACCGACGACTTCGAGATCGCCATCGAGGAAGGGGCGACCCACGTCCGCGTCGGCCGCGCGCTCTTCGGCGAGCGGGAGATACGTTAAGTGAGATAAAGAGTCCACAGATTACACAGACTTCACGGATTTCTTGCCATCTGCATGAACTAAATTGTAATCTGTGTAATCTGTGGATGCTTTTTTCGAGAGGCAAAATGACATTGATCGCTATCATCAACGCGCTGTTTTGGATTTTCTACGTCCTGTTGTTTGCCAACATCGTCCTGTCGTGGGTGCGCGTCAGTCCGTACCATCCGACGTGGGGGCCGGTCGTCCGTTTCATTCAGGGCGTGACCGAACCCATCCTCAACCCTATCCGTCGCCTGCTGCCGCCGATGGGCGGCCTGGACTTCAGTCCGATGGTCGTCCTCTTGCTGGCGCGGCTGCTACAAGGGGTGGTCATCAATCTGGTACGATAGGCAGCAGATCTCACGCAAAGGACGCCAAGAGCGCAAAGGACGCCAAGAGAATCAGCTTTTCTCTTGGCGTTCCTAGCGCTCTTGGCGTCCTTTACCTGAGCTTCTTTCTTATCGCAGACCGGTCAGGGCGCGGGCGATGACCATGCGCTGAATCTCGCTCGTGCCTTCGTAGATTTCGGTGATCTTGGCGTCGCGGAAGTAGCGCTCCAGCGGCATCTCCTTACTATAACCCATGCCGCCGTGAATCTGGATGGCCTGGGTCGTCACCCACATGGCCGTCTCGCTGGCGAAGAGCTTGGCTTCGCTGGCCTCCAGCGAGTAGCGGCCGTCGCCCGTCTTGGCCGCCATCTTGGCCAGCGCCGCCTGATAGATGAGCAGCCGGCTGGCGTCAACGCGGCACTTCATGTCGGCCAGCTTGGCCTGAATCTGCTGGAACTCGCCGATCTTCTGGCCGAACGCCTCGCGCTCCTTGGCATAGGCCACGCTGGCCTCGAACGCCGCCTCGGCGATGCCCAGCGCTTGCGAGGCGATGCCGATGCGTCCCGCGTCCAGCACGGTCATGGCGATCTTGAACCCCTCGCCCTCGGCCCCCAGGCGGTTTTCCACCGGGCACTCGTAGTTGTCGAAGATGATCTCGCTGGTGGCGCTGGCGCGGATGCCCAGCTTCGGCTCCTTCTTGCCGCGGATGAAGCCCGGCTGGTCGGTCTCGATGATGAACGCCGTCACGCCGCGGTGCTTCTTCTCCGGCTGGGTCATGGTGAAGAGGATGATGACGTCGGCATAGGGCGCGGAGGTGACCCACGACTTGCGGCCGTTGATGACGTAGGCCGTGCCCTCCGGGTTCAGCACGGCCCGGCTCTTCATCGTGCCCGCATCGCTGCCGCTCATCGGCTCGGTCAGGCTGTAGGCGCCGATCTTCTGGCCGGTGGCGATGGGCACGAGGTACTTCTGCTTCTGCTCCTCCGTGCCGAACTTTAGCAGGCCATGGGCGTAGAGCGAGTTGTTGACGGACATGATCGTGCCGTGGCTGGCGTCGGCCTTGCTGATCTCGACCATCGCCAGCACGTAGGCCAGCGTGTCCATGCCCGCCCCGCCATACTCTTCGGGCACTTCGATGCCCATGAAGCCCAGTTGACCCATCTCGCGGATGGTCTGGAGGGGGAACTCGCCCGTCTCGTCGTGTTCGGCGGCGATGGGGGCGATGGAGTTGCGGCCGAAGTCGCGCGCCGCCTGTGCGATCATGCGGTGTTCGTCGGTGATGAAGGGTAACATGAGTGATCTCCTGGGCCGCGTGTGGCGGCCGAACGGCCGGGGCGCTGTGGGGCGCGGCGGCTAGATGGAAATGGGTTCCGCTGCGGCGTCGATCGCCGGGCGGGGTGGTTGGGCGTAGGTCTGAGTGTACTCCATCAACGTGGTGAAATCGTCCGGCGTCAACTCGACGCCATACTCCCAACGACGGCGCTCCGCCAGCCAGTAGCGGCCGTCCTTGGTGTGCAGCACACTGTTGGGGATGAGCGGTCGGCTGGGTGGGCCGAGACGGCCGCGGGCCGAGCGGTCGTAGAGCTCGGCTGGGTTCAGCCGCTGGAAAGCGAGGCGCGGGTTGTCGATGAACGGCGCAGCCCGTTCGGGCGACATAAGCGTGAAGACGTTGAGCCGCGCGCCGTCCTGATGTAACTCCGTCGCCAGACACAGCCACTTGGCCGGCACGCGCCGCTCCTGCCCCGCGCGGGGGTAGCCACTGAGCCGGAAGTACCAGTTGATGTGGCTGAGGTTGCCGTGCCAACGGATGGCAGGTTCCAGGTTCCAGGTTCCAGGTTCCAGGGCGGAACTGGACGCCGGCGCGTTACTTTCTTCCCTGGCCCCTGGCCCCTGGCCCCTGGACCCTTCCCCCCGCCGGTCATAGACGACGATGCCGCGCTCGTTCAACTCCAGGCTCAACCCACTGCGCCAGACGCGCTTGAGCAGCTTCTCCAGCCCATAGATGAAGAGCAGTGCCAGCGGAATCGCGCCGACACAGGACAGAAACGTCAAGTAGTCCAGCACGGCCGGCGGGGCCAATGTGCTCAGCAGCCAGCGGGCGAGGAAGAAGCCGGGGATGAGGCCGATGAACAGGGCCAGAAAGATGACCAGCCGCAGGCCGCTGTGATCCTGGTCGGCGTGGAGGATGACGGGGTGGCGCGCATTGGCGAGCATGCGGCGAATTGTAGCACAGCCGGGTCAATCATATAAACTTCGCCGGCAGTGGCATGGCACGCAGATGATGCAGATTTAGCCAATGGGCGCAACCAGATGTCATCTGATCCGCGCCCATCAGCGTGCCATGCTGCTGTATGCGATTGTGCCTTGCTTTCTAGTGGGCAGTTAGCAACAGTTGAATGCCGGACGGGTCTACCACGCGCAACCCGGTGGTGTCCCGCTCATGGCCATAGCCCGCCGTCGCCAGACGCGCAGCGATGGCGTCAATGGCCGCCGCGTCCGGCTGGCGAATCTCGTACCACAGCAGACGCGCCGCGTCGGCGGGAGCCGGCGGCAGCCCCACGCCGGCCCAGGTGTTGCCGCCGATGTGGTGGTGATAGCCGTTGGCCGACAGGAAGGTGGCCGACGGGCCATAGCGCAGAACCAGGTCCTGGCCGATCAGGTCGATGTAGAAGCGCTCCGTGGCCTCGATCTGGGCCACTTGCAGGTGGATGTGGCCCATCATCGTCCCCGGCGGCAAGCCGCGCCATGCGCCGCTGCGCGACCGCAAGACGCCGTCGAAGTCGATCGGCTCGGTGGTCATGCGCAGCGCGCCGTTCGTATAGGCCCACTCCTCGCGCGGCCGATCGCGATAGACCTCGATGCCGTGGCCGTCGGGGTCGGTCAGGTAGATGGCCTCGCTCACGGCGTGGTCGGCAAAACCGCTGATAGGCGCGTTGACCTCAACGTAGTGCTGGAGGGCGTCGCCTAAATCCGCCCGCGACGGCAGCAGCAGAGCGAAATGGTAGAGGCCAGTTGCCCGCCGCACGCGCGACAGCCCCGCTTGACCGTGGAGCAGCAGCAGCGGCTCCGTACCCGCGCCCATCTGGGCGTCGTCGCCCTCGCGCGTCAGCAGCGTCAGGCCGATGATGTCGGTGTAGAAGCTGTCTCTTATACACATCTCCGAGCCCACGAGACCGTACTAGATCTCGTATGCCGTCTTCTGCTTGAAAAAAAAAAAAACAAAAGATCCATCCGACACGAAGGCGAGA
>CALLZA010001023.1 GCA_937858165.1 uncultured Ardenticatenia bacterium | reverse complement strand
TGCGAGTTGCAGTCAATCTATTAGTTTTTGGTCGTGTTCTCTTTGATTGCATTAGTACATGTTATGCTTACACAGTTTGTCTGCAGTTGGATGTTTTTTTTTTGAATGATACGGCGACCACCGAGATCTACACTAGATCGCTCGTCGGCAGCGTCAGATGTGTATAAGAGACAGGTGGTGGGGGTGACGCTGCTGGGGGTGTTGCTCTATTCGATGTTGCGGCGCTAGAAGCGTTCAAGGGAGTCATCTATGAACCGGTGGGGTCGTCGCCTGCTTGTCGGCTTGCTCATCCTGCTGGCCCTGGTTGTCCTCATCCCACTGGGGCTGTTTGCTTTCGATGCAACATTTGGCCCGCGGACAGCGGACGTGGCCAACACGAGGTTCGTTGACGGCCGCGGCGAGACGTTACTCGGCTATCTGGCCCAGCCGGAGGGGGCGGGGCCTCATCCCGGCGTACTCTTGCTGCATGAGTGGTGGGGGCTGAATGAAGGCATTACCATCCTGGCCGACGCGCTGGCGCAGGAGGGGTACGTTGTTTTCGCGCCCGACGCCTATCGCGGCCGGGTCGCCAGCCAGATTCCGCGCGCCCTCTACCTACGGCTGACGACGCCCGAAGCGCAAGTGAAGGGCGATTTGGACGCGGCGCTGACCCACCTGCTGGCCCTGCCCGGTGTGGACGCCGAGCGCATTGCCAGCATGGGCTTCTGCTTTGGCGGCGGCCACTCATTGATGCTGGGCCTGCGCCAGTCGGAGAACATCCCGCTGACGATCATTTACTACGGCGACGTCATCACCGACGTCAACCTGCTGGAGCCGCTGATGGACAGTCAAGGGGTGCTGGGCGTTTTTGCTGAGGAGGATCAACAGATCTTCGTCGGCGACGTAGTGGAGTTCGAATCGGCGCTCAACACGCTCGACATCCCCAATGAGATCACCATCTATCCCGGCGTCGGCCACGCCTTTCTTAACGAAGAGAACTTCGACCAGCCCGGCCCGGCCGGCGAGGCGTGGCAGCAGACCGTGGCCTTTCTGGCGCGCAATTTCAAGGACGAGCGGCCCTAAAAAGCGTCAGGAGCCAATTCAAGCGGCTCGACCTGCGTCAAATCGACATGCTGGCGGGCCTGCCAGAGGTCATAGTGGCTCTGCATCGCCAGCCAGCTTTCGGCCGAGCGTCCCAGCGTCTTGGACAGGCGCAAGGCCATCTCCGGCGTGATGCCGCTTTTGCCGCTGAGCAAACGGGCAAACGTCGAAGGCGATACCTTCCGCTTGGTGGCAACCGAGCGTGCGTTTCGGTAGACCATCCTCTTGCATGAGTTCCAGATGCAAGACAATAGCTTCTTGTATCAAGGCTAATACTTCGTCTTTGGTGTCCGCAGTCGCTACGCAACCAGGTAGATCGGGCACATAGGCTCCATATCCGGCTCGCCCCTGTTCGACAACAACTAAATATTCTATCACTCTGCCTGCACCAACCAGTCGCGTTGGCCACCGATGTGGTGGATTATAATCCACCGCTAGCGTCGGAAGTGCGTTCTAGGAGATTAACAATTAAATCGGCATACAGCGCCGACCGGTTGCGGTGGGCATTGTCGCCGTGGGGTCCGTCGCGATGGGCACCGACTCGATGGGGGGAACCCCTCCGCTAGCGTGGAAACGCGG
>CALLZA010001022.1 GCA_937858165.1 uncultured Ardenticatenia bacterium | reverse complement strand
CCCCGGGGCCCTCGCGCTCCCCTCCTCTCCCAATGTGGCCCCTTTGTGCCTGGCCCGGGCGCCGGCTCGCCCCCCGCCCGCCGGCCGGCCCTTTCAACGACGGGCGGGGCGGGTTGCCGGTCAGGTCGCCACTGCGCAGGCCGTCGGCGGCGTAGACCGTGCGCGCCGTCTTGGCCGGCATCTGCAGACCGTTGTGAAGCGTGCCGTTGGTGCTGCCCACGTCGGTCACACGCAACTCGCCCGCCTGTCCATCGCTTTCCAGCAGCAAGTGGTGGCCGGAGACGGTCGGGAAGTTAACGATGATATCGTTGTCGGGCGCGCGGCCCAGGCGCATCGACGGTTTGTCCAGCGGACGCTCGTCCTTCTGGCCGCCGGGCCAGTTGATGACCAGCACCGGTCGCTGCGACTTGGGCACGACCAGGGTGCCGACGCCCACGGCCGCGGGCGCGCCCCCGGCCCGAAGCGCGTGGCCGCACACGGGGCAGAATTGGGCGTTGGGCTGGACGGGCGCGCCGCAATTGGGGCACACACCGGCCAACGGGCCACCAAACCCACTCGACACCGCCCCGCCGGCGGGTATGGGCGATGAGAGTTGCGTCGCTTTGGGATCGACCGGCAGAGGCCGGCCACATTGGCGGCAGAACTTCTTGCCGGGGAGATTCTCGGTCTGGCAGTTCGGGCAAGTGATCATGGAGCTTCCTTAACTACAAAGGTTGCACTCGTAGGCCGGGCGGCTGGTCGCTGCCCGGTTCAATCATTGGGCCACACACGCCGCCAGGTGGCCGACTCGCCAACCAGCACAAACGTTGAGCCGTCGGGCGCGGCCAGCAGCATCCCGTTGACGAAGTCCTGTGCCCGGCCGCCGGCGTCGCCGATCTCGGCCGCCGTGGCCGCGCCCAGCCCCTGGCGCACCACCGGCTGGTCGCACCAGACGCGGCCGAAGCCGCGCACCGGCGTAGGCGGATTGCTCGGCTGGCCACAGGTAAACTCCGCTTCCCCCTCGCGCCACAGGTCGTCGTACTGCGTCCAGCGGCCGTCGTTGGTAAGGACGTAGATGACGGCGTTGTCCTGCCGCCAGAGCATCTGCCCACCCTCAAACGGCGCGTAGGCGGTGGCGATGGGATCAAGACCGGCGTTGAGGGGGCAGCCAAGTTCAATGTCGAGATAGGCAGGTTGGAAGGCGGGCAGGATGGAAAGGGCGCAGGGAGTGGGTAGCGCAGTGGCGGTCGCCATGGAAGCGGCCGTTGTCGTTGGCCGCATAGTCGGTGTGGGCGCGACCGTCGGCGTGTCGGCAACGGTCGTCGGGGGCAGGGCGACGTCGACTGCCGTCGGGCTGAGCAGGTCGTCAGGCGCGCCCCCCCCGCAGCCGGCAGCCAAGAGCAGGGCGAGTAGCGCCGGCAGCCGACCAACGACGCGGCGACCTCGGCTCTTGCCCGGCCCATTCGGCTCATCACGTTGAGGCAGGGTCATCACAGCCCTCCTACAGTTAGCGCTAATTCCTGCGGCCCCACAGGTCATCGAGCTAGAACCCATTATAGCGCACATTCCGTTCAAGGGCGTGCTTCGGCCACGACAGCCCCGTCCTGACCGAGCAGTCGCAGCACAGCCGCGCCACCATTGTCGGCCGGGCGACTCCACGTGCCACGGAACACCTGCCCCGGCACGATCGTCAGTGGCCATTCACCGACGAGATTATCGCCAGCGAACAACTGTGCGCGACCGGTGAAAGCTGTCGGTACGCCCACTGCGACTTCGACGACGCCGCCTTCCTCCACCAGCCGCAGTGCGGCCACCCGGTTGGCGTAGCTCAGCCCGCCCAGGCCACTCAGCGGATACCACTGCTCTGTCCACGAGAACGTCTCGCCCGGCCCTAGCGTGGCATCCGCCCAGAAGCTGCTCGTGGCCCCGCTCCATAGCTCGACATAGCCGCTGCCATCGTCGGTCCACAACGACGGCGGCAACGTAGCTGGGCCAAAAATCTTCGTACCCGCCGGCCAACCAGGATTGAAGACGCGGACGACGCCACGGTCAACCACCGGGTCATATACACCAGTGAACCCGTGGGCCACGTTGGGCACGAAGAAGCCAAGGTAGCCCGTCCAGTTGCCGTAGACACTCATGTCACGGCCGTTGTGATATGGCCCTGTCTCTTATACACATCTCCGAGCCCACGAGACCGTACTAGATCTCGTATGCCGTCTTCTGCTTGAAAAACAAAAAACACTAAAATTGCAAACATCTAGACGCTGGATACAGAACAAGACATAGTTACGCACACACGTCAAATGCTCGATAATGAAATAATGCTCATGACGCTCGCAGAGATACAGTGTGTGACTGGTG
>CALLZA010001021.1 GCA_937858165.1 uncultured Ardenticatenia bacterium | reverse complement strand
TGCTTTGTGTCTGCATGCTTGTAGTGTGTTTCCATCTTACCATGAGTGTGTGTCGATGTTGGTACTGGGTCTTTCGCTTTTCTATCATGTGTGTTTGCTTTGTTTTTTGGTTTTTTTTTTTCAAGCAGAAGACGGCATACGAGATCTAGTACGGTCTCGTGGGCTCGGAGATGTGTATAAGAGACAGTCACTAGCCCCGGCAACCCCAGTTCCGCGGCCACCAGTAGCGGCACGTTGTGGACGCGGGCGGCATCAGCGTCCAGACGTTGCGCGGCGGCCAGGTAGTCGCCCAGCCCTACGCCGGTCAGTGGCGCGTCGCGAATGATGGCCACGGCCAGAGCCGCGTCGCGCTGCCGCTCGTCGATCGATTGCGCCTCGGTTGGCGTGTCCAGGGCAAAGAGGCGGCTGAACACCAGATCGCGGTAGGCAAACAGCAACAGCGCCAGCAACCCGACGCCCAACAGCCACGGCACAACCGGTCGCGCCCGGTGCATCGCACTGTCTGAAGTGCGTTGCAACTTCTTTCGGCTCAGGTTGCCCATCCGTCGCCCTTCCCACCAGCCCAACATCCCCCACATCCCTAACCCGGCAGCAAACCCCAGCCACGACGCCCGCGAGAAGCTGAGAAACAGCCCCGCGCCGCCCACGACGAGGGCCAACAGCACCGCCGACCGCTCCGCGCCCCGCTCCCGCCGCGCCATCGGCAGCGCCAGGAGCAGCAGCGCGGCCAGCAGCGCCCCCAGCAAGTTGGGATGGATGGTTAGCCCGTAGGCCCGCAGCCACGGTTGCCCGCGTGCCAGGAGAACGGAGTTGCCTTCGTGCGCCGGATGCAGCGGCAACTCCCCCAGTGGCACAAGGCCCAGATCGCGTTGGGCCAGAAACTGGCCGGCCGCCACCGCGCCCTGGATGATCAGCACGGCGGCGATGGGCACGAGCAGATGCGGCCGTTCGTTGAGCACGACCAGATAGACCAGCCAGGCGACGGCATACATGCCGCCGTAGATGAACACGTGGCGGAAGTTGCCGGTGTCGAGACTCAGCGTACCCAGCACGGTTAACCCGGCCAATGGCAACGTCAGCGCCGGCGGCCCCCACGTCCACGGCGGACGCGGGCAGGCGCGCCACCTGGACAGCAGGAGACAGGCGACGACGATCAGCGGCAGCAAGTTGGCCGCGCCGACGCGCATTGGTGCACCGGCCAACTCTTCGTACTGCCACAGCGGCAACCAGGCGAATGGCCCGTAGCGCCACGACGGGGTGATGAGGCTGAGGATGAGCCACAAAGCGAAGGCGACCTCGCCCACGCGGCTCACGATGTGACGTGCGGATAGCGCCGCCGCATGGCGCGGTTCAGCCGACCGGCTCGGCAAGCTCGTTCCCGGCGTCACGGTAGCCGCCTTATCTAGGTCTATAGGTCGCTTCACGCTCGATGCCTAGTGCCCCAGCACGTGCCGATAGACCTCGATGGTCTCGGCCGCGGCCCGCTCCCATGAATAGCGCTGCGCCCGCTGTTGTGCCCGCAGGCCAAGGCAGGTACGCAACTCGGCATCGTCAAGGAGTTCCTTCAGCCCGGCGGCGATGTCGTCGACGTTGTAGGGGTCGATCAGCCGCGCCGCGTCGCCGCAGATCTCGGCCATGGCCGTGTCACGGCTGGTCAGGATGGCTGCGCCACAGGCCATCGCCTCGACGGCCGGCAGACCAAACCCCTCGTAGAGCGACGGAAAGGCGAAGACTGTCGCCAGCGACAGCAAGCCTGGCAGGTCAGCCGTCGGCACGTAGCCCAGATAGTGCACGTGCTGCTCCAGGCCGGCGGCGCGAATGGTGTCTTGCAGCCCGCCGGGGCCGTCCAGGTGCCAGCCCGATGGGCCGACCAGCACCAGCGGCACGCGCCGGCCGCGGCGGGGTAACTCGGCCAGGGCCAACACCAGCCGCCCCAGATTCTTGCGCGGCTCCAGCGTGCCAAACGACAGCCCGAACCCGTCTGGCAGGGCGCCGAGGCCAAGCAACACGTCGCGCCGCCCCCGG
>CALLZA010001020.1 GCA_937858165.1 uncultured Ardenticatenia bacterium | reverse complement strand
TCTTTTCTATCACCTTTATGTTTCTTCCCTCTGTATTATTTTGTTACGTTCGCTTGTCTTTCACTGTTGTCTCTCCGTTGTTGTGTTATGTGATCGCGCTCTTTCTAATATACTTGTCATTTTTTTTTTTTTTAATGATACGGCGACCACCGAGATCTACACTAGATCGCTCGTCGGCAGCGTCAGATGTGTATAAGAGACAGGCCGGGAACCAGTCGCGCGGCGTCGGCTTCTCCTCGGTCAGATAGATAGCCCACTCCCCCTCGCGCGCCGCGGCGATCTCGGCCGCCGACACAGGCGTTGTCCAGCGGTCGCCCTCCTCCACCCACTTGTCCCACGCCGCGCTGTTGTGGCTAATCAGCTTGCTGTCACCTGTCGTTGCTTGTTGGTCGTCCATCATCCCCTCACCGCCTAAGAGCTCACGCAAAGAACGTCAAGGGCGCAAAGAACGCAAAGAAAGAGCCCATTCTTCTTTGCGTTCTTTGCCCCTTTGCCCCTTTGCGCCCTTTGCGTGAGCCTCTTCACTCGTAACTCGTCACTATCTCGAATATGCCTGCACCGCATCGATCTTGCCCTGTTGCACCGCTTCGTCAAGCAAGGCAACCCGACCGCGGCGCTTGAAGTAGAGCGCGGCGTAATTGCGCTGGACGGCCGCGCCGTGAAACAGGTAGTGGCGCAGCCGGGCCGCGCCGTCACGCGTCTCGACCAACCCCAG
Source organism: uncultured Ardenticatenia bacterium (assembly GCA_937858165.1). Lineage (GTDB taxonomy): Bacteria > Chloroflexota > Anaerolineae > Promineifilales > Promineifilaceae > Promineifilum. Next base: position 4,819 of record CALLZA010001020.1, on the reverse strand, counting down.
AGCGAAATCGACCAGCCGCGACGTGGCCACGTCGTCGTAGGCGCACAGGGCGTGCATGAGCGCGTCCACGTCGTGGGCCGCGCCGGCCAGGCCCAGGGCGCGGAAGTGGTCGTAGCGGGTCGGGTGCTGAGTCATTGGGTCACCTCAAGAAGCAAACCGCAGATTACACAGATTTCGCAGATTAAAGAGACGAAATGGACAACAAAAAAGGCGCGGGTTGCGCCGCGCCTTGTCACTATCGGGTTGTCCTGCCGTTGTCGTCAATCAGGCATGGGCCAACCACCGACGCGGCGGGGCGCGGCTGGGGTGGCGCAACAATCGCTGGTGAAGACGAACGGGTTACGGATCATGATGAGCAGAGAGTAGCAGAAGGGTAGCCAAGATGCAATCCCCTAGCCGATAAATTATCGCGGCCGAACGATCACCGGAGCGAACATCCGGTACGTGGTCGCGTCAACTTGAATGTAGGCCGTGTTGGTGACGGTGTCGTCGCCGGCCGGGCCGTTGACGGTTAGAGTGACCGAGTAGACGCCGGGTTGCGTATAGACGTGAGTGGGATTCATCGCCGTGCTGGTTCCGCCGTCGCCGAAGGCCCACTGGCTATTCGTCACCGCGCCGCCGGAGGTGTTGAAGAAGCTGACCGACAGCGGCGCTTCGCCGCTGGTGGGCGTGGCCTCGAAGGCGGCGTCGGGCGCAGTGGGGGGCAGCACACAGGGGGTGGTGCGCCACGGCGTGAAGTCGATGCCGTCGCTCACCGTGTCGCCCGCGCCGTGGGGGTTGCTGGCATGTGTCGGGCCGCTGACGCTGCCCCACCAGTTGTCGCGGGCGACGACGGCTGTGGCCGGCGTTTCATCGTATATGGCGTAGCGCACTTCGGTATCGACTGAGTTCTCGAAATCATTGCAAATCAGTGTCGGCTGTGCCGTACCCAGGACATCGATGCCACCAGGATTGTCACGGAAGGCGGTATAGGAGACCGTGGGCGAAGTGGAGTTGAGCCGCAAAATGGAATGCCAGGAGTCGTTGTAATACTCATCACGCCGACCGCCATAGCGGAAGATGGCCCACGTGATTGTACTCGCCGGATCACTGACCGGCGTAAAGTCAATCCACCGCCAGTCGCCCGCCGCTGGAACAGAGGCCACGCCATTGTTGTTCGTATCACAGATGGGTTCACCGGCCACGCCGGTGCCACAGACGGTGTCATCAGCTGTAGAAGTGAAGAGGACCGGCTGTCCATCAGTGCCTTGGATGAGTAGCTTGCCATCTACGATGATGCCTCTGCTCCACTCCGGCTTGATTTTGACGCCAGCGGGGATAGTGAAGGTGTTGGCTTGAGGAATTGTAATGTCCGACTCGAGGACATAAATCACCGTTGTGCTCTTCAGGGCTGTGGTCAGCCAGATACCGCCCATGATGCTAGCAGCATTGCGGTAGTTGTGTTCGAATGTCAGGTGGTCGAGCGTTGGAACGACACTTTGAAAGCGAATGGGCGCGGCAAAGTCGTCATTGTAGTAGCCATCCAGACGTCCCCCATAGCGAATGATCGCCCGGCTGATGATGCTTGTAGGATCGCTGACACCATCGAAATAGATCCACCGCCAGTCGCCAACTCCAGGCACGGAGGCCGTGGTATTATTGTTGGTGTCACAGATTGGTTCGCCGGCCGCTCCCAAGCCACACACGCTATCGTCGTGGACCGAAGTGAACAGAATAGGTGCATTTGCCGTACCTTGGGCAACCAGCTTTCCATAAACGTGAATACCCTTGTCCCATTCCGGCTTCATCTTCAGTCCGGCCGGAATGGTGAATGTGTTTGCCTGGAGAATCTCGATATGATCTTCGAGGATATGTATGACGTTTGAAGGTTTGAGCGACGATGTGAGCCAGTTGTGTCCTATGATGGCCGCCGCGTTGCGGTAGTTATCCTCGAAGGTAATGTTGTTGAGTGTGGGAATAGCGCCACGAAAGCGGATCGGCGCTGCCCAGTTGTCATAGTGGTAGCCATCCAGGCGGCCCCCATAGCGAACGACAGCGCTGGTGATTGAGCTTGCCGAATCGGCGGTCGTTAGGAATTCGATCCAGCGCCAGTCGCCCGGATTGGGTACGCTGCCTGTGCTGTCGCCGTTCGTGTCGCCACAGATCGAATCGTCTTTGATTGACGTGAAGTAGATCGGGTGCTCGGCCGTCCCGTTGGCGACTAACTTGCCGTTCACCGTGAAGCCGCGATCCCAGTTGATCTTGACCACCGCCCCCGGCTGAATCGTCAGCGTCGACAACTGGTTAACGGTGATATCGCCGGTCAACACGTAGACTTTGCCTGCCGTCCAGGTCGTGTTGGTGGCGATGGCCCCGCCGACGTTCTGCGTCGGGCCGCAGATGGGCGTGCCCACCGGTGCGGCAGGCAGTTCGGCCGGGGCCGAGGGCGGCGTGTCTTCTTGCGCTGCCACCGGGCCGACGACGGCCAGCGCCCACGTGGCGATCACGACCAGTAGTAGACCAACCCTGGCGGGGCGGCCGATGAACAGAGATCGAAATGTTGCTTGCGACATGGCATCCTCCCAAAGTAGAAATGTGCGACCGCAAGGGGTAATGCCCTACGTCGCGTCCCCCACATGCCGCTTGCTTTCGCTCTGGCACTTGGGGCAGCGTCGCGCGCCATTGCTGCCGGGGCACTCATAGCAAAACCGCTTGCCGCAACGGCTGCACTCGTATATCGGCACGCGCCCCCACGTCGGTTTGCGGCCGCAGTTTGGACAAGCGCTGTACTTGGTCATCGGGTTTGCCTCCTCGTGGATGTGTCTACCTCATGGCTGCACTGGCAGCCGCTTGCCTCGCACGACTGATCCGCGGATCGTTGCGCCAAGGCAGATGTCTGGCGGTGTAGACTCATTGAGTACGCAGGTGCCGGAAGATGATCTGATCGAAGGTGATAAACGACGCGCTGGCCCCAAACAGTGCCGCCAGGCAGCCGGGCTTAATCTGGACATCGACCTTGTCGATGCGGTAGAACTCCCACCCTTGCTGACCATACTGGTTGATGACGGCCTGCAACTGGGCCGTGACGTTCTGCGCGCTCTCGACGGAGAAGACGCCGCTCTTCAACTGGCCCACGAAGGGCACCACCAGATACTCAAAGGCACTCATATTTCCCTCCTATGATGACCCAATTGTTCTAACTTCCCTTCACGTCGATGGCCCCGACCTCGTCTGTTCTATCGGCCGCAGCAGATAGATGTCGCCGCTCTCTTCGGCCACCCACCCTTCCACTTCGCCACTCGTGCCATCGGCAAAGTGGATGCGTTCGCTGTGCACCTTCCAGAAGAGAACGTGCCCCGGGTTGCCGGGGCCACAGACCGGGCCGTCGATGATCGTCACGGTGCGTCCGCCGTCCAAGTACTTGTACTTGGTGAACGAAGCGAATTCACTCGGTTCTTTCAGCACCGCGGCCTGGAACACAGAGATATAGGCCGCGTCTCCGACCTCCAGATAGGAAGCAGATGCGCCCGGGCAGCCAGCTTCGTGCCCCGACGCCCCGACCGTATTGGCCACGGCGACGGTCGTCCACTCCTGGGTGCAGCCAGTGTAGTGATCGCCCTTCAACTCGATGGTGACGTTGCCATCCTCGTCCGTTTCGACGGTGACGATCTCGTACTGCCCCTCCAGGCCGGTGAATTGCAGGGAGTGACCGTGCATGTCGTAGACACACTCCTGATCGTCGATGCGGATGATGAGAACGTTGTCGGCCGACTGCATGAAGTGATTCGAATCGGTTATCAGCGCCGCGCTGAACACTCCAATTGGTGTGGGCAACGAGACGTCAGCCGTCGTCTCGATAGTGACCTCGCCCCACGTGTTGACGCTAATCTGTAGGGGAAGAACGGGCGGATCATACGTAAACTCAACCGACGCCTCCTCCGACGCCCGCCTCAACAGCGAACAGGCCGTCGTCGCTATCGTCAGTGAACACAGCAGGAGACACGTGGAGAATGCTCCTAAACCGTGCTGCTTAGGCCACTTGTTGACCCTGGCCACGTCGCTCCCTCCTGAGCCAAGACTCCAAACGCGACTGGAACACCCCTTTGAACGAACGGCGAGACTGACCCCATTCGCAGTATAGGGGCGCTAGTTCCGCGGCTCAATAGCTGGAATTCGTCATTCTGCCGTAGATCGTGCTGGCCTGCGTCCGGTTGCGCGCGTTTAGCTTGCGCAGGATGCTCTTGACGTGGTTCTGCGCGGTGTAGACGGAGATGCACAGCACGCTGGCGATCTCGGCGTCGGTGTGGCCCTCGGCGATGAGATGCAATACCTGGCGCTCGCGGTCGCTCAGATCGGTAGCTCGGTTGTGGGTCACATTCCCTCCCGGTGCATCCTGCTTGGGTGCATCCCACTTTCTTAAGTGGGTTGCACCTTCTGGACGGTGAGTCGGAACGTGCAACGCACCTTGGAAGGTGCATCGCACGGGCGGATTTTCGTCAACGAGAAATGGCTATATACTACGTTCCCTGCCATCGCACTCTCTACACAAATCGGGCAGTTATCGGGCGACAATCGGGCTATTCCGGCCGGAGGTCTTCTCAACGGTGGACGTAGACGCCATTACCGCGCCTTTGCTCAACGCGACGCTGCGCGCCTGGCGCGCGGCCGACCCGCTGCCGCCCGACTTGCTGGCGCTGGACATCCTGCGCGACCCGACCGCTGCCTCGCCCACCGAGCGCGGTATTCGCCTGCACGACCTCATCGCTGTCTCTTATACACATCTCCGAGCCCACGAGACCGTACTAGATCTCGTATGCCGTCTTCTGCTTGAAAAAAAAAA
>CALLZA010001019.1 GCA_937858165.1 uncultured Ardenticatenia bacterium | reverse complement strand
TTCTGTGCACGTCCTATCTAGTGTTTATTGTGGATTTTATGATTGGTGTTTTATTGATGGTGTGTTCTCTGATTGTGTTCTCTTTGGTCATTGTTTTTTCTCTTAATGTAGTGCTCTTTTTGGTGTGTATGTTCTTTTTTTTCTTTTTTTTTTTTTGTTATTTCTTTTTTTTTTTTTTATTGTTTGTTTTTTTTTTTCAAGCAGAAGACGGCATACGAGATCTAGTACGGTCTCGTGGGCTCGGAGATGTGTATAAGAGACAGGCAATAGCCCTGCCGGCCAAGATCAGAGAGCTTGCGCTGCAAGGCGTAAACAGATACTATGCGCCCCAAATTTACACAGGAGTAGGAAGGTAGCGATGTTCGAACTCAACGGGGTTTATCGAAATCGCATCGGTGAATACACAGTCGTGGCCCTGAACGGCCCGCGCATGGTCGTACGCTATGCGGACGGGTCGGAAGCGGAGTTGAACATCAACATCCAGGCCCGCATCTGGGAGAATATCATCGCCGAGCAAGAGGCGCGCGCGGCCAGCAGCCGCCATCTGCGCCAGTCCAACAAGGACACGACCCATTACATCAAGGCTGTCAGCCTGCCGCCGGGCGAGGAACTGGCGTTCCCCGGCTGGCAGGAGCGGGTGGTCATGGCCCCGACGCCGGAGCTTGCCCACCGTCTGAAGGCGGGCGACCGCTTTATCTACTACGCCGTCGAGGCGCAGACGTTCTTCGCCGTCGTCACCATCACCGGTGACGTGTTCGAGGCCGACCCGAAACACTACACCTTCACCACCGAGGCCAACAAGGTCTTCTTCTTCACGACCGACCTCGACGCGGCTTCGGTCGATCTGGAGCATGGCGTCAGCGCCGACTCCATCGAGTTGGAGAGCTACCCCGACTTCAGCAAGCTCCACATCGAGCCGGAGTCCTTCTTCCGCATCAGCGAGGACGATTTCGAGTTGTTGGCCGAGGCGCTGACCGAGATCACCGAGGACGAGGAGGAGGAAACCGAAGAGTTCGAGGAGTACGAGGAGGACGAGGTTGAATAAACCGCAACCGGAGAACGTGCTGGTCTGCATCGCCTGGCCCTACGCCAACTCCGACATCCACCAGGGTAACGTCACCGGCTCCCACTTGCCGGGCGACATCTACGCCCGCTACCACCGCCTGCGCGGCAACCGCGTGGTCATGGTCAGCGGGTCGGACAGCCACGGCACGCCGGTGACGGTCAAGGCCGAAGAGATGGGCTGCTCCAGCCTGGAAACCTACGAGCACTACCACGCCCGCTTTCTGGAGCTGTTCCGCCGCCTGGGCATCAGCTACGACCTGTTCACCAGCACGCACACGGAGAACCACTTCCGCGTGTCGCAGGATATGTTCCGGCAACTGCTGAAAAACGGCTACCTCTACCCCAAGGTCACGCCGCAGATGTATTCACCGGAGGCGGGCCAATTCCTGCCCGACCGCTACGTGGAGGGCACGTGCCCCAACTGCGGCTACACCGGCGCGCGCGGCGACCAGTGCGACAACTGCAACACGCTGTTCGAGAGCGCGGCCGAACTGATCAACCCGCGCAGCAAGCGCGACAACACCTCGCTGGTGTTGCGCGACACAGAGCACTTCTTCCTCGACCTGCCGGCCATCGCCAACGACGCGCTGGCCGAATGGATCCACGACGACAAGGAGCACTGGCGGCCGCAGGTCATCAACTTCGCCCGCGGCTTCATCGACGGCGGCCTGATCGGCCGCGCTGTGACCCGCGACATGGACTGGGGTATCCCCGTGCCGGTCGAGGGGTTCGATAACAAGGTGCTCTACGTCTGGTATGAGGCGGTCATCGGCTACCTGTCGGCGACCATCGAGTGGGCGCAGCACGAAGGGGATGAAGACCTGTGGCGCGACTGGTGGCAGAACCCAGACGCGCGCACGCTCTACTTCATCGGTAAGGACAACACGCCGTTTCACACCGTCTTCTGGCCGGCGCAACTGCTAGGGGCGCGCGGCCTCTATAGCGACAACCCCCACGCCACTCTGAACCTGCCCACTGACGTGCCCGCCAACGAGTTCATGAACATGGAAGGGCAGAAGATCAGCGGCAGCCGCAACTGGGGCGTGTGGATGCTCGACGCGCTCGACCGCTTCGACCCCGACCCGCTGCGCTACTACCTGACCACCAACATGCCCGAGACGCGCGACAGCGATTGGAGCTGGAGCGGCTTTGTGGAGCGTAACAACAATGAGCTGGTCGCCAACTGGGGCAACCTGGTCAACCGCGTGCTCAGCATGATCCAGCGCTACTTTGGCGGCGTCGTGCCGGAGCCGGGCGAGTTGACCGACGCCGATCGGGTGCTGCTGGCGGCCGTCGATGAGGGTTTTACCACCGTGGCTGAGTACTACGACGGCTGCAAGTTCCGCGCCGCCGTCCAGGAAGCGTTGCGCCTGTCGACACTGGTGAACCAGTACCTCGAAGCGACCAGCCCGTGGGCCACGGCCAGGACCGACCCCCAGGCGACCGGTCGCGCCCTCTACGTCACGCTGCAAGCCATCAGCGGGCTGCACGTCCTGTGGGCGCCGGTGCTGCCCTTCACCAGCCAGACGGTGCGCGAGTTGCTGGGCGAAGCCGGGCCGCTGTTCGGCGAGTTGGTCGTACGCGAATTCCACGAGTCCACCCGTAGTCATCAAGCCTTGACTTACGACGGCGCGCCGGCCGCCGGCGGCTGGGAGCGCGCCCTCATCCCCGCCGGTCGCCAACTGCCCACGCCGCGGCCGCTGTTCACCAAGCTCGAAGCGGCCGTGGCCGAAGTAGAACGGGGGCGGCTGGGGCAGAAGCCCGAGAATTAGTGGTCAGTGGCCAGTTCCCGCTGGCCACTGACCACTGACTACTTGACCACTAAACTATGTCCGACAACAAAGTCATCTACTCCATGATCGGCGTGGGCAAGATCGTCCCGCCCAATCGCGTCATCCTGCGCGACATTTCGCTGTCCTACTTCTATGGGGCCAAGATCGGCGTGCTGGGCCTCAACGGCTCGGGCAAGAGCAGCCTGCTGCGCATCATGGCCGGCGTCGATAAGGACTACATCGGCGAGACGATCCTCAACCCCGGCTACACCGTCGGCTTCCTGGAACAGGAGCCGCTGCTGGACGAGACGCGCACCGTGCGGGCCGTCGTCGAAGAGGGGGCGCAGGAGGTCGTCGATGCCCTGCGCCAATTCGACGAGCTTAACGCCCGCTTCGGCGAAGAGCTTTCGCCGGAAGAGATGGACAAGCTCATCGAAGACCAGGGCAAGCTGCAAGACAAGCTCGACCACATGGACGCCTGGAACCTCGACAGCCGGCTGGAACTGGCGATGGACGCCCTGCGCTGCCCGCCCGGCGACACGCCGGTGTCGGTCCTCTCCGGCGGCGAGCGGCGGCGCGTGGCCCTGGTGCGGCTGCTGTTGAAGCAACCCGACATCCTGCTGCTCGACGAGCCGACCAACCACCTCGACGCCGAGTCGGTCGCCTGGCTGGAAAAGCACCTGCGCGACTACCCCGGCACGGTCATTGCCGTCACCCACGACCGCTACTTCCTCGACAACGTCGCCGGCTGGATTCTGGAGCTTGACCGCGGCTACGGCATCCCCTGGCGGGGCAACTACTCGTCGTGGCTGGAGCAAAAGCAGGCCCGGCTGGCCAAGGAAGAGCGCGCCGAGGCCCAGCGTATGAAGACGCTGGAGCGCGAGCTGGAGTGGATTCACATGTCGCCGCGCGGCCGCACGGTCAAGAGCAAGGCCCGCGTCAGCAAATACAACGAGCTGCTGGAGCAGACGGGGGAGAAGGCGCGCGAGGAGCTGGAGATCTACGTCCCACCGGGGCCACGCCTGGGCGACATCGTGATCCGGTCGGAGAAGGTGGACAAGGGGTTCGGCGACCGATTGCTGGTCGACGACATGACCTTCGACGTGCCGCCGGGGGCCATCGTCGGCGTCATCGGCCCCAACGGCGCGGGCAAGACGACGCTCTTCCGCATGATCGTCGGCCAGGAGCAGCCCGACGACGGCGCGCTGACCGTCGGCCAAACGGTCAAGATGGCCTACGTTGACCAGAGCCGCGACACGCTGGACGGCGAGAAGACGGTCTGGCAGGAGATCAGCGGCGGCGAAGAGACGCTGGAACTGGGCAAGCGCAAGGTGAACTCGCGGGCCTATGTCTCGCGCTTCAACTTCGCCGGGTCGGATCAGCAGAAGCTCGTCGGCACGCTCTCCGGCGGCGAGCGCAACCGGGTGCATCTGGCCAAGATGCTGAAGAGCGGGGCCAACGTGCTGCTGCTCGACGAGCCGACCAACGACCTGGACGTGAACACGCTGCGGGCGCTGGAAGAGGCGCTGCTCAGCTTCGCCGGCTCGGCCGTGGTCATCAGCCACGACCGCTGGTTCCTCGACCGCGTGGCCACCCACATCCTGGCCTTCGAGGGGGATAGCCAGGTTTACTGGTACCCCGGCAACTACAGCGAGTACGAAGAGGACAAGCGCAAGCGACTGGGCGCGGCGGCCGAGCGGCCGCACCGCATCAGCTATCGCAAGTTGACGCGCGCGTAATCCCAGACCTCTGAGGTTTGCCGCAAACCTCAGAGGTCTACTATGCCGCCATGCTCGACGACGTTCTGCTGCAACTCAACCGCCTGCTCCAGCGCGTCCTGGCGCTTGACTTTCTGCTGCAAGCCGGCATCCTGCTGCTCATCCTGCTCGTCGCCTTCGCCCTGCGCGGCGTGGCCCGGCGACAGGTGGAGAAGCTCCGCGAGCGGCTGAAGCAGCGCGGGCTGGTGATGGAGCAACTGCCCTGGACGCTGGACTTGCTCGTTGCCCTGTCGGCGGCCATCTTCCCCCTGACGGTGTGGGTGCTTGGCTCCGTGGCTGCCGGGGCGCTGCGGGCGGCCGAACGGCCGGTTGACCTGCTGCTGTGGCTCGTGGACCGCTTCGGCCCGGGGGGGCCCCCCCCCCTTGTGCTGACCCCCGTCCAGCCTCAACTCTCCCCGGGGCGCGGCGGGGTCCTGGGGCGACGGAATCTGTCGGCCCCCCTGCCTACCGCCACTCTTCCTCCACCTTCCGGGCGCGCGGGCCAAGCGCCCTCACTGCCCGCTTCCCCACAACCAAACGCACCCCCGCCGGCTCGCTACGTGACACCAGGCGGCG
>CALLZA010001018.1 GCA_937858165.1 uncultured Ardenticatenia bacterium | reverse complement strand
CTGTTCTACGGCTCTGTCATATTATATTTGTTTGTTGGTGTTGCACTATCGTCGCTGTGTCGTTTTTTTTTTTAATGAGACGGCGACCCCCGAGATCTACCCGAGGTCGCTCGTCGGCAGCGTCAGATGTGTATAAGGGACAGGCGCCCCACAGGAAGACGCCGCAGGCGGCGGCCAGCAGCAGCGCCCCGCCGCCGATGAGCAGTTCGTTCGTCGTGTTGCGATTGGCGACTGCGCCGCCGGTCGCCTCGTCGGTGACGATGGTCGGGCGGCCGTCCAACTCGATGGTCAGCGTCTCGCCCGCGGCCAGCCCGGCGCGGCCGAAGTTGCGGAACACCTCGCTCTGGCCGAAGCTCTGCGGCGCGCCCTCTGTCCACTCGTCACCGACGACGGCCACGCCGTTGTCGGGCAGGATGATCGCCCCGGAGGCGGTGGTGTAGAAGACGGGGTGGCTGATGGTCAGGGCGTCCTCGTAGGGCAGCGAATAGCTGACCAGCAGCGTCAGCGCTCCTTCGCCCGGACGCAGCGGCAGGGGATCGGCCCAGCCGCGGTCGGTGGCCACAAAGTCGCTGGCCGGCAGGAACGACTCCATGGAGCCGAACGAGCGCTGGAACATCAGGTTCTGCGCCCCTTCGGGCACGCCGACCTCGATCACGCCCTCGTCGGGGTTGCCCGTCGGGCCGACGTAGACCGCCTCCTCGGCGTTGCTGAAGATGTAGAGCTGGCTGACCTGCACCAGGTCATTGGCAAACTCCATGACGACGTGTAGCTGGGCGACGCTGACGGCCGACGAGTCGGTCGTCTTGTCGAAGACAGTGATGGGCAGGTCGAGCGCCGTCTGGGTGCGGCTGAGTTGGTCGGCGCCGCTGCTGAAGCCCAGCCCGTCGAACGACGTGCCCGCGATGTAGACCCAGTCGGGCGGCGTATCGGTCACGTCGAAGCGGAACGCGCCGGCGGCGTCGGTCGTCGTCGTCAGCGTCAGCGTCTGCTCCAGATCGGGGGTGAAGGCGCGCAGTTCCACCTCAGTTTCCGCCAGCGGCGCGCCGGACGTGCCGTTGGTCAGCACGCCGGTAATGAGACCGGCGGCGATCGGCTCGGTCAACACAGCCGGGTCGGCGTAGGTGTAGCTGAAGGTGCGGGCGAAGTCGATGACGCGGCGCAGGTCGTTCTCTTCCAGTTGAAAGGAGTGGGCCGAAATCTGATCGGTGGTGAGATCGGTGAAGACCGTGTCGTTGCTGCGGTTGAACCAGTAGGTCACGTCGTCCAACGGCCCGGCGACGGGGTCGGTTGTGGCCGCGTCGGGGCCGTCGCCCGCGCCGGCGTCGCCGTGGCAGGCGGCGCACTGGGCCGTGTAGATCTCTTGCCCGGCGGCCACGTCTTCGGGCGGCGTGGCCAGGCTGAAGACGGCGGCGACCAGGTTCCAGCGCCCCGGCTCGTCGATGGGGTTGCTGCTGGCCGGGCCAAAGGGGGGCATGCCGACGGCCGCTTCGCCGTTGGTGATCTGCTGGAACATGACCGACGGCATGGCCTGGCGGATGTAGGCCGCGTCGAAGGGCATGGGGGCGGGGTTGCCCGCCTGCAGGATCAGTTCGCCGTCGCCCGCGCCCGTCTCGCCGTGGCAGTTGGCGCAGCGCTCGGCGTAGGTCTCCAGGCCGGGGAAGCCGTCGGGTGTGGCCGCGGGCAGTACCGGGTCCTGCGCCTGACCGGTGGCGGGCCACAGCAGAGCGCTGAACAAGATAACGACGATAAGAGCCAGTCCAAAGAGTCGCCGTCGGGCGACGAAAGATGTTACATCGTTCATAAGTTAGTCCGGAAATGAATTATCCGCAGATTTAGCAGATTGGGCAGATTTTTAAGAACCTCACGCAAAGATCGCCAAGGACGCCAAGAACGCTAAGAAGAATGCTTTCTTGGCGTTCCTTCGCGTCCTTGGCGATCTTTACGTGAGGGCTTTCTTCCTAAATCTGTCCAATCTGCTAAATCGGCGGATGAACCCTTCTCAGGCGCGGGCCTGGGCCGGCTCCTGGACGAAGGCGTAGCCGCACTTGGGGCAGAAGCGGTCGTCGGCCTCGACGCGACGGCCGCAGCGGGGGCAGTAAACCAGGGGGGCGGTTGTCGTGGCGGCGACCGGCGCGGCCCTGACCCCAGTTCGCGCAGCCCGGACGGCGGCCTCGATGTCGGCGTCCACCTCTTGCGGGGTGCGCAAGCGGCGGACAGCGGCCTCCATCTGGGCGTCAAGGTCGGCCGCGGGCGGGACCTCGCGGTAGCCGTGGGCGTCGAGTTGTTGCATGACTACGGCCGCCTGTCGCACCAGTTGTGGCCGGTTGCGCTGGTAAAGCTCCGGCGCGACCTTGGCCGCCTCCAGGTCATCGTCCAGGTCGCGAATCTGGCGCAGCAGCGCGTCGCGGTGCAGCAGCAGGCTGTCGACCTCTTCACCTGTCTCTTATACACATCTGACGCTGCCGACGAGCGATCTAGTGGAGATCTTGGTGGTCGCCGTATCATTAAAAAAACAAAAACACCGACAAACATATGTGGACGTACGACGAGAAGAAAGAGACAAAAAACACAAAACAGATCATAAGAAACGAGAGAAAA
>CALLZA010001017.1 GCA_937858165.1 uncultured Ardenticatenia bacterium | reverse complement strand
CGCTCGCTACTACCCATGCATGAGCTTTTTTTGTTTTTTTTGTTTATAGATCCGGCACCCACCGGAGTCTACCATAGACCGCTCGTCGGAGGGGTCAGATGGGGATAAGAGACAGCATCGCCCTCTACCGGACCGGGACCAAGGCGCGGGCCGAACGGCTGCTGGGGCAGGAGATGCGCCAGGTGGTGCTCGGCCGCCCCGTCCACTTCGCCGCCGACGCCGCCGCCGACCGGCTGGCCGAGGCGCGGCTGCTGCACGCCGCCTTCGACGCCGGCTACGAGACGGTCTACCTGCAATATGAGCCGGTGGCCGCGGCCTATGGCTACGCGCTCGAGCTATCGCGGCCGGAGAACGCCCTCGTCTTCGACTTCGGCGGCGGCACGCTGGACATCACCGTCATGCGGCTGGGCGAGGGACGGCCGCGCGTGCTGGCCACCGGTGGCATCCCCGTGGCCGGCGACGTGTTCGACCAGAAGCTGGTGCGGGCCAAGTTGCCGCGCCACTTCGGCGAGGGCAGCCTCTATGGCCCGCGTCACAAGGCGCTGACCACACCGCAGTGGATCTACGACTCGTTCAACGACTGGCAGGCCATCCTGCAACTGAACAGCGCCCAGAACCGGCAAATCCTGCGCGACATCGCCCAGACGGCGCAGCGCAAGCACCAGATCGAGGCGCTGCTGGCCCTCGTCGGCAGCAACTACGGGCTGAAGATGTTCGACGTGGTCGAGGCGGCCAAGCGCGCCCTGTCCGACAAGCGCGGCGCGGAGATTTACCTCGATGGCCCCGGCTTCAGCGTGCGCGAGTTCGTCACCCGGCTGGAGTTCGAGGACGTCATCCGGGCCGAGACGCGGGCCATCGAGCGCCATCTGGAGGAGACGGTGCGCCGGTCGGGCTTGCGGCCAGAGCAGATCGACACCGTCATTCGCACCGGCGGCTCGGCGCTCATCCCCGCCTTCTACGAGATGCTGGCCCGCCACTTCGGCCAGGCCAAGGTGCGCAGCCTCGACGCCTTCAGCAGCGTCACCGCCGGGCTGGGCGTCGTCGCCCACGACGTAGCCCGCGGCGAGATTGACCTGCCGGCTCACACCCCGGCCGACTTCGCCAATTTGCCCGAGGCCACCGGCGGGCGGCTGAAGGTGCGGCCGGTGAATCTGGAGATGATGCAGCGGCGGATTGTGTTAGAAGAGCAGGGGAGCAGGGGGGCGGGGGAGCAGGGGAGCGCCCTGGTCTTTCTGGGCGAAGCGACAGGCAACGGCGAGAACACGCACGCCGAGGTGGTGGCGGTGGACGAAGCGACCGCCGACGGCCGACCGCTGACCGCCGAATTGGCCTCCTCTGGCGGCGGTCGGCCGTCGGCCGTCGGCGCTCTTTCCGTCCAGAGCGCCCTGCGAATAGCGCCCGACGCTCAACTCCTCCTCATCACCACCCGCTACCGCTTCCTGCTGACGACGGCCCGGCAACTGAGCGACCTGCACAGCATCGGCCAGGGGGTGGCCAACCTGTTCCGGCTGGCCGGGCGCGAGACGGTCTGCGCCCTCGTCGATTGGGCGGCGGCGCGCGAGGCGGAGCGGCTGTTGCTGGTCACCTCGTCCGGCTTCGCCCGCGCCTACCCGCTGGAGACGCTGCGGCCGTCGATCGAGGCCCCCGCCCCGTTCCAGTTCGACAGCCCGCTGCCCGGCGTCGTTGTGCTGGCCCAGGGCGTGGCCCGGCGACAGGACGCCGTCATCGTCACTGCCGGCGGGCGCGGGCTGCGCTGGCCGCTGGCCCGGCTGCCGCTGGTCGGCGCGCAGGCGATCAACTGCGGCCAGGAGGCGGCGTTCGACCGCGTGGCCGCGGCGCGGGCGGTGGAGCCGGACGGTGACCTGGTGCTGCTGCTGGCCGACGGCTACGCGCGGCGGCTGCCGGCGGCGGCCGTGGCCGAAGCGCCCCGGGCCAACGCCCACGGCAAGTCGCTGGTGGCGCGGCGGGCGGCGGCCGTGGCCCTGGCCCCGGTCGGGCCGCTGACGGTCGTCACCGACCGGCGGCTGGTGGCGGCCGATTGCGCGGCGCTGGCGGTTGAAGAAGGAACGAAGGCATCGCGGCTGGTGAAGGTGGAAGAGGGGGAGCGCGTCGTGGCGGTGGTGCAGGCCAGCCAACGCAACCCATAGCAAGATTGTCCCGCATTGCGCCTTGCCCGGTGCTATGCCACGCAGAGTCGGCATCCTCAGATGCTGACGGGCCGCCAACGTGGCGAGGCGCATCTGAGGATGCGCACTCCGCGATGGCCCGTGTGTCTGAAAGGCCCGTTCACGGGCCATCGTTGAATAGCCCCGTGGCTTCAGCCCGGGGCGGGCACAGGCGGCCAATCAATGCCTGGCTCTCTGAGAATTATGCCCCTTTCACACCCTCATCGTATATCTCCGGGCACTATCCGGCATCCCTTGCCAGCCTACAATAGCTGTAACATTCAGCGTTATTGGCATGTCGGTTCGGTCGTGGGCGATACTGGCAAGCCGGAGGGAGAAGGAATGAAAGATACACAGATGGCTCGGAACATGGCGATGCGTGGCGATGAGCAGTCGATGGTCCAGGACAAGCTTATGCCCTATAAGAAGCTGGCTGTTGTTATTAGCATCAATACTGTCATCATGTTTCTGCTCACCTATGCCATGATCGACCGCTTTGTCCACTTTTTCGCCAATATAAACCGCGTCTACATGGCCGTGATGATGGTCGCGCCGATGGTCACCCTGATGCTCTTGGTCATGGGCTCGATGTATAAGAACAAGAAGTTGAACTATACCCTCATTGTCGGCTTCGCTTTGGCTGGAATATTGGCCTTCGGCCTGGCCCGGACACAAACGCCGGTAGGCAATAAGCAGTTCCTGCGGTCGATGATCCCCCATCATTCCAGCGCCATTCTCATGTGCGAAGAGGCTTCGCTCGACGATCAGGCAATCATCGACCTGTGCGGTGAAATCGTTGCCGCCCAGGAGCGTGAGATCGCGCAGATGAAAGACATTCTGGCGCGGTTGAACCAGTAGCGGTCAGCCAGCGAACCTCGCTCAGATAGACAGGCACGCCTCGGCCGCCAACCAAAACAACCGCTCCCGAACCGATACCCGGCTCTGCCAGTGGCGGCTGTCCCAGGCATCGCCGCTGACGTCGTCGCCGCCGTAGAGCAGTTGCCCGAACGTGACGCCGCGGAACTGGGCCACGGCGAAGAAGGCCGCCGCCTCCATCTCCACCGTCAGGCAGCCCTCGGCCCGCCGCCGGGCAATGCGCGCCGCCGTCTCGCGGTAGAAGCCATCGGTCGTCCACGTCTTGCCCGCCACGTAGGCCACGCCCTGCCGGGCCAGCGTGGCCTCGATGGCGGCCACGGCTGCCGGCGACGGCGACACCTCGCGCGAGGGCGGCAGATAGTGGTAGGACGTGCCCTCATCGCGCACGGCCGACGTGGGCACGATGACGTGGCCGACGACGAGATCGCGGTTGAGCACCCCCGCCCCACCACAGGCGATGAAGCGGCGGCAACCCAGAGCGATCAACTCCTCCAGGAACCCGCCGGCCAACGGCGCGCCCACGCCGGGATGAGCCAGCGTCACTTCGCGACCGTCTACGCCCAGCGCATAGACCGGGTTCGGCCCCCACTCTGAGCCAAGGGTATAGACCTGCCGCAGCAGCCCGCGTTCGCCCAGCCCGGCGATCACGTCCTGGAAGAAGCACAGGACGCAATGGAGCGGGATGTCGATCGGTGACAGGAGGCGCGACGGCTCAATGAGTGCCTCGGGCGAGGGATCGTGCTCGAGAATGGGGTAATCGGCGGTGATCATAGGGGTGCTTAGCTTCACGGTGGGTTGTAGGCGATTGACAATTAAATCGGCACACCGGGGCGACCGGCCGCGGTAGATTGTAGGAGATTAACAAAAGTGCGTTCAAACGCACTTTCAGAGGGTGTCGCCCTTCTTCAGTGCGATTCATCGCACTTTCGCGCTAGCGGTGGGTTTGTGGAGTTTGACGAAATAATGAGCACATGCGCCGCCTGCCTAAAGCCTGTCTCTTATACACATCTGACGCTGCCGACGCGCGATCTAGTGTAGATCTCGGTGGTCGCCGTATCCTTAAAAAAAAACAAGCTATAGCACTAATAAGGAAAAATAACCAATAGACAAACATACATA
>CALLZA010001016.1 GCA_937858165.1 uncultured Ardenticatenia bacterium | reverse complement strand
TTCGTTACTTTCTCCTTGTCTACATTTTTTGTTTGTAGATCGCTTTGGCTCTCGTGTAGTTTCACTGTGCTCTTGTAGTTGTTCTCTCGCGTTTATCTTATTTTTTTTTTGTTCTTTTTGTTTTTTTTTAATGATACGGCGACCACCGAGATCTACACTAGATCGCTCGTCGGCAGCGTCAGATGTGTATAAGAGACAGGGCCAATAGTCCGCTGGGCGACCCCATCCGCCAGGCGGCGCGGGCCGTCCGCGCTCGCTGGCGAAAGTAAGAGGCTCACGCCAAGGCGCTAAGGGGCGAAGGCGCAAAGAAGAAAGCTAAGAAACTTTTCCTTTGCGTCTTTGCCCCTTTGCGCCTTGGCGTGAGCTCTTATATCAATCCAATAGACGCCCGAAGCAGGGCGTGGTATACTGTGCTCATTCGGGGATGACAGGCTTCGACGGGGAAGGCTGGCCCTGGATTGCAAGCCGAGCACGCTTTATATCTCGTAAAACTAGAAGCACCGCATAAGTGCCAACCGCACAAATGCCTACAGCGCTCTCCCGATGGCTGCCTAAAGTAGCCTAAGGAAAGCCAGATGTTCCCCTAAACAAGGAACCCGTTCGCCTCGGCCTTTTCGTCGGTCGGGTTGGGGCGGACGACATATAGACCGACGTGCTCCGCGCTGACGCCGATATGCGCGGCTAGAGACGCCCTTTCGGGGGTATTCGGATAGCAACGGCTGACCCAGTTGATCGGGGCGCCCGGTCGCGAAAGCTAAATAGATCGACTAAGCTTGTAGACGTCTAGAGGTCGAATTTTTCGGACGCGGGTTCGATTCCCGCCATCTCCACCAATACCGTTTGTCGTAGAGCGCTTTAGCGCGGCTCTTAAGGGTCGTGCTAAGGCGCTTTACTATGAACGCAGCCGATCCGGTCTATAATAGCTCGTGTCCTCATCGTGGAGGCCGGAGCACCTATGTCCATGCCAATTCGGGCGCTCGTCGCCCTGTTCATCCTGGTCGGCGCTTTAGGGTTGACAGCCTGTGAGTCGAAGGAGCCGCCCGCCGTCGAAGTCACCCGCGTCGTGACCCAGGTTGTCGAATTGACCCCCGCCCCGCCGACTCCCGGCGCGCCCCGGGCCAAGGAACTGGTCATCTGCATGGCCCAGGAGCCGCCGACCGTCTACGTCTACGGCGAGACGATGCTGACGGCCCAGGCCATCCGCCACGCGCTTTACACCAACTACATCACCAACCTTTCCTATGACTATCAGGCCGACGGGTTGGAGAAGATTCCCAGTCTGGCCGACGGCGACGCGGTCATCAACGTCGTTGAGGTGGTCGCGGGGGACGTGGTGCGGCGGGCCGATGACACCGTCGGCCCGTTGGCCGTGGGCGACACCCTCGTGGCCGCCGACGGCCGAACGGTGACGTTCGACGGCGCGCCCATCGCCACCCACCAGATGGTCGTCAACTTCGCCATGCGGCCGACCGTCTGGTCCGACGGCACGCCCGTCAGCGCCGCCGACTCCGTCTACAGCTTCAACCTGGCCGCCGACCCGGACACAACGGCCCCCAAGTACGTGATCGAGCGTACCGCCACCTATGAGACCACGGGCGAATTGGCCACGCGCTGGACAGGCCTGCCCGGTTTCACCGATAGCACCTACTTCATCAACTTCTGGCAGCCGCTGCCGCAACACCTCTGGGGCGAGTTCAGCGCCGCGGAGTTGATGCAGGCCGACGAGTCGAACCGGCGGCCGGTCGGCGACGGCCCCTTTGTCATTCAACGGTGGACGCTCGGCGAAAGCATCCGTCTGACGCGCAACCCGTACTACTATCGCGCCGACGAGGGGCTGCCCTACCTGGATCGCATTACCATCAAGTTCATTGCCGACACCGACCAGCTTCTGGCGCAACTGCTCACCGGCCAGTGCGACATCGGTACGCAGGACGGCCTGAGTGCCGACACCGCGCCGGCGCTGCTGGAGGCGGAGGCGTCCGGCTTGCTCATCCCGCACTTCCAGACCGGCACGATCTTTCAGCACATCGACTTCAACATCAACCCGTTTGGCGAGGCGCCCGAGCGGCGCTACGACTGGTTCGAAGACGCGCGCGTGCGCCAAGCGATGATGCTATGCACCGACCGGCAGAGCATGGTCGACGACATTCTCTACGGCCGCTCTGAACTCATTCACACCTACGTGCCCACCGTCCACCCGCTTTACCCGGCCGACGGGGTCGCCGAGTGGCCCTATGATCCCGCGGCGGGCAACGCGCTGCTGGACGACGCCGGCTATGACCAGCGCGACGCCGACGGCTTTCGCCTTGGCCCCGACGGCGCGCGGCTGGCCCCGACGCTGGGCACGACGGCCGGCAACGCGCTGCGGCTGCGCGTCAGCCAGATGTTCCGCGACGATATGGCCGCTTGCGGCATCGACGTGGCGCTCTACTACCTGCCGGCGGGGGAGTGGTTCGCCGGCGGACCGGAAGGGGTGTTGTTCGGCCGCCGCTATGATCTGGGCCTGTTCGCCTGGCTGACCGACGTGGAGCCGCCGTGTGACCTCTACCTGGGGTCGCGCGTCCCCGGCCCATTGGGCGAGACGTTCGCCGCCACCGGCGCGCCCTATACCGGCTGGGGCGGCGACAACCAGAACAACACCGGTTGGGCCAACGCCGCCTACGACGCCGCCTGCCAGACGGCGCTCGGCTCGCTGCCCGGCACACCCGCCTATGAGCAGAGCCACATGGCCGCGCAACGCATCTTCGCCGAGGAGTTGCCCGTTCTGCCGCTCTTCCTGAGCCTGAAGGTTAGCGCCACCCGGCCGGACGTGTTCAACTTCAGCCTTGACCCAACGCAGAACTCGGAACTGTACAACATCTATGAGTACGATCTGGGCCAGTGAGCCACGCTTGTCAGCCAGGTCTCAACTACACTATCCTCCTCAGCCCCCCAATTGACACCTGACGGACACCAAGTACTTCCCTGATCGGCCCCAATTTGACATGCGCCAGTCCAGCCACTATAATCTACTTTACAGTTTTCAGCGTTCTATCATAATTGATGCGCCTGACCATTGTGAATGACAGCGACAGGGCAGCTTGGTAAGTAGATCGTCACAGCCGGACCGCCATTGCGCGGGTGTCCGGCTGTGTTTTGTTTCCGAGCGCCAACCTTAAGACGAGGGGGTGATGCGTCTGCCTGAAACGCCGGTTGAATGTGTACGCTAAGCGTGCGCGCTGCAAAGGCATGGAAAACATTGTTGAGAGAGAAGACGCCGCAAGAGCCGCGCCTGGCTGTGGGCACACAAGAGTGTGCTGCTGGACAAGCCCGGGGCGAGACTCAGACCATGGCAAGCGTTAGAGGAGAACAAACCTGAAATGTCGAAGAAAAGCTGGGCGCTCGTCGCCCTATTGGTATTGATCGGCAGCATGATTCTCGTGGCCTGCACCGGCGGGACGGAGACTGTTGTCGAAGTGACCCGCGTCGTTACCGAGACGGAAGTTGTCGAGCAAGAGCCCGAAGTCGTCGAAGTGACCCGCGTCGTCGAGACTGAGGGTGAGCAGGTCGAAGTGACCCGCGTTGTCGAAGTGGAAGCCGAGGACCCGGAAGAGGCCAGCCGCACCGGTGGTTGGCTGGATACGATCGTCATCGTCCAGGAACCGGACTCCAACTCGGCCGTAGCCCGTCTGGAGGCTGGTGACCTGCACATGTACGCCGACGACATCGCCGGCGAGGCCGCCATCCAGGCCATTGAGTCCGACGCCATTCAGACCCGCACCCAGTACGGCCTGTTTGACGAACTGCTGTTCAACCTCGCTACGTGCACGGATGAGGCGCTGCTCAACCCGTTCCAGAACCAGGCTATCCGCGAGGCGATGAGCTACGCTATCGACCGGAACTACGTCGCTCAGGAGCTCTACAACGGCCTGGCCGTGCCCAAGTACACGACGATTGCTGAGGCGAGCGCCGACCGCGCCCGCTTCGCGGCCGAGATTCGCGCCCTCGAGGGGCAGTACGCCTATAACCTGGAGACGGCCCTGTCTCTTATACACATCTCCGAGCCCACGAGACCGTACTAGATCTCGTATGCCGTCTTCTGCTTGAAAAAAAAAAAAGATACACGACCACACGCACACTACCATAGTGCAAATATAAGCCATACTCAAGTACGAACACAA
>CALLZA010001015.1 GCA_937858165.1 uncultured Ardenticatenia bacterium | reverse complement strand
CCTCGCTCTGCTGTTTGTTGTTCTGCGTCTGTGTTGAGCTTGTTGTTGTGTGATGCTGACAACTCTTTGTTGCTATGTATGGTACACTGTCTTGTTGATTTGTGCTTGCTGCATCGTACTACGATTTGCGTTCTGATTTATTTTTTAATGATACGGCGACCACCGAGATCTACACTAGATCGCTCGTCGGCAGCGTCAGATGTGTATAAGAGACAGGTCGTCCTCTATCGCCGCAACTAGTCCAGAAAAGAAACCTCACGCAAAGATCGCCAAGGACGCCAAGAGCGCAAAGAAGAATCTCTTTGCGCTCTTGGCGTCCTTGGCGATCTTTGCGTGAGGTCTTCTCTACCTGCTCAGTTCAACGACGCCGTTGGACAGGACGACCTCGTCCCGTTCGGCGACTTTGCTCTGGAAGAGAATGCGCCCGGCGTCGGCGTCATCAGCCCATATGTCGGTAACAATCGTCTCGCCGGGGAAGACGTGGCGGGCGAAGCGGGCCTTGATGCTCTTGAAGCGCGCCGGGTCGTTGCCGGCAAAGGCGCGCAACACCGCCCGCCCGGCAAAACCGAAGGTACATAGCCCGTGGAGGATGGGCCGGGCGAAACCGCCCGCGGCGGCAAAGGACGGGTCGGCGTGCAGTGGGTTGCCGTCGCCCGATGACAGGCGATAGAGCAGAGCCTGGTTGTCGGTCGTGGTCTGGCGGTGGGTGGCGTCGGGGGCACGGTCAGGCAGGGTCGGGCCGCCGCCCGACGGCCCGCGCTCGCCGCCGAAGCCGCCCAGGCCGCGGATGAACAGCGACGAACGGTTGAAGGCCAGCTCCTGCCCCGTTTCATCGTAGCTGGTCACGTCGAGCAGCACCAGCGCCGCCGAGCTTTTGTCATAGATGTCGGCGATGCGCGCCCGATGGGTTACGGTGGCCTCGGTGGGCAGCGGTCGATGCAACGCCAGGGACTGCTCGCCGTGGAGCAGCAGCGCCGGGTTGAAACGCAGCCCCGGCACAGCGGTGATCTGCCATAGCAGGGCGAAGGGGAAGGTGACGGCGAAGGTCGGCAGTGGCCGGAAGCCGTCGCCCGACAGCTCGTAGACAAACGGCAGCTCGGCCGCGTCCAGGGCATTGGCCGCCGCCCCGACCGACAGGGCGTAGAGGCTGACGTCCTTCGCCGCGTAGCGCGTTGTCACCGGAGCGAATTCGTAACCTATGGCGTCTTGTGGACCGCCGACTGCCGACTGGCGACCGCCGCCAGAAGTGGCCACGGCGGGCGTCGCTTTTGTCGATGCGTCGGCGGTCGGCGGTCGGTTGTCAGCGGTCGGCGATTGTTTCGCCTGGCGCTGCAAATTCGCCACCACCGGCGCAAACGAATCCGTCGGCGTCTCCGGGTAGGTCGGCTCGTCGAAGTTGTCGATCTCGCCCCAGCGTTCGGCGATGGCCTCCGGCGTCAGCGACTCGCCCAGCGGGAAGAACGCGCCCCGGCCGCGCTGCCAGCGCACGCGCGCCACCCAGCCCGCGCCGACCTCAAACGTGTGCCCCGTCTCCAGGCTGCTCTCGTGGCAGAGGTAGGTCACCAGTGGGGCGACGTACTCCGGCCGCAGCGCGGCGACAAGCTCCGGCGGCAGGATCGTCTCGGTCATGCGCGAACCGGCCAGTGGGGCGATGGCGTTGACCAGGACGTTGCGTTTGCGCCCCTCGACGGCCAGCGTCTGGGCCAGACCGAGCAGGCCGAGCTTGGCGGCGCTGTAGTTGGCCTGGCCGAAGTTGCCGTAGAGACCGGCGGCCGAGCTGGTCATGATGATGCGGCCGTACCCCTGGTCGCGCAGGATGGGCCAGGCGGCGCGCGTCACCTGATAGCCGCCGTAGAGGTGGACGCGGTAGATCTTCTCCCAGTCGTCGTCGGTCATCTTCTGGAAGCTGACGTCGCGCAGGATGCCGGCGTTGTTGATGACGATGTCGAGGCGGCCGAAGGCGTCGAGAGCGGTCTGGACAAGGCGCGGGCCGTCTTCGACCGAGTTGTAGTTGGCGACGGCCTCGCCGCCGGCGGCCTGAATCTCGGCTACGACGCGGTCGGCGGCCGTCGTGCCCGCGCCCTCACCGTGCATACTGCCGCCCAGGTCGTTGACGACGACGCTGGCCCCGCGCGCGGCCAGTAGCAGGGCGTAGGCCCGCCCCAGCCCGCCGCCCGCGCCGGTGATGAGGGCGACGCGGCGATCGAAGCGAAGTTGGTTGGTCATTGGTTCCTCCTATGTGCTAAGGCGTCGAAAAGCAGGGGAGCAGGGGGGTAGGGGTGAACGTCTTTCTTCACCCTTGCTCCCCCGCTCCCCTGCTCCCCTGCCGAAGTTTAGGGTTATTGGCGTGCCGCGCGGCATCGCGGGTGGTCTTCTTGACCATCGTGGCCGCGAAGGCGGCGCTCAGGTCGACGCCGGTCTGGTTGGCCAGGCAGATGAGGACGAAGAGGACGTCGGCAAACTCGTCGGCCAGCTCGCGCCCTTCGTCTGACGGCTTGAAGCTCTGGTCGCCGTAGAGCCGCGACATGAGCCGGGCGACCTCGCCGACCTCCTCGACCAGGACGGCCAGGTTGGTCAGCTCCGAGTAGTAGCGCACGCCGACGGTCTTGATCCAGTCGTCTACCTGCTCTTGACATTGTTTGAGGGTAAGGTCAGACATAAGAAGTCCACAGATTACACAGATTACACAGATTCTTTCCTAATTGACGAGGCGTTGCCATTGGAGCGAACGTGCTCCAAAGTTGATCAGAAGACCGGTGTGTTTACCGGTTGCTTTCAGATAGTTGATCATCTGAGAGACTTCTGTTCCGCTATAACGTGACAAAGCTTTGATCTCAACAACAACTGTATCAAAGCAAATGAAGTCTGCCCGATAATGTGTGGCCAGTTGATGAGACTTGTAGAAGATGGGTAACTGAACTTCGCGTACAAAAGGTACTTGCCTACAAGCCAGTTCGATGGCCAGACACTCTTGGTAGACTGCTTCTAGAAAGCCGCAGCCAAGGTTCCTGTGCACCTCCATCGCTGCACCGATGATAGCGTAAGTCAGTGGATCGCTTGTTTCAATGCCAGTAGCCATGACTCTTTAAATCTGTGTAATCTGTGTAATCTGTGGACTCTGCTCTGCGTTTTTTATCTCTTTAGCAAATCGTAGAACGTCGGCGGCCGGCGGCGGGCGAGGACGAGTTCGGCGGCGGAGGCCACGCGCAGAAGCGTCGCCTCCGCCCACGGCCGCCCCATGGCCTGCATCCCCGTCGGCAGCCCGCGCGAGTCATACCCTACCGGGAAGGCGATGGCCGGCAGCCCGGTCAGATTGCCCGGCATGGCGAAGCGCATCAACTCCGTCACCGTGCTCAGGTCTGACCAGCCGTCGTTCTCGCAGTTGTCGGGCACAACCGGCGCGGTGACGGCCGTCGCCGGGCTGAGGATGACGTCACACGTCTCGAACGCCCGCCGGAAGTGGCCGATGGCCCGCGTGCGCACGCGCTGCGCTTGCAGGTAGTCGGCCGACGTGGTGGCCTGGCCCAGCATCAGGTTAACGCGGGTCGAGGGGCTGAGTTGGTCCCAGTGGGCGGCGTGGGCGGCCATGTTGGCCGCCATCTCGGCCAGGATGGTAACGACCTGGGCCACGCGCATCTCGTCCAGTTCGGGCAGTTCGATCTCGTGGACCGTTGCGCCCATCTCCACCAGCCGGTCGATCATCCTTCGGCAGTCCTCGACGATGCCCGCCTCGGCGTGGTCGAACCACGGCCGATAGATGCCCAGCCGCAGGCCGTGCAGATCGGTCTGGTCCCAGCCGTCGAGCGACACAGGCGGCTGGTGGGCGCTGTTGGGGTCGCGCGGGTCGGGCCCGGCGATGCAGGCGTAGACCAGGGCCACGTCGGCCACCGTCGCGCCGATGGGGCCCAGGTGGCCCATCGACCAGGTGAGGGGCTGTCTCTTATACACATCTCCGAGCCCACCAGACCGCACTAGACCTCGTATGCCGCCTCCTGCTTGAAAAAACTAACCCTGCGTCCGTCGACACTCGTGACGTCAGGGGGTACAGCGCCGAACATTCATACGTGGGCGATCAAGACGCCTTGACTGCGAGCTCGGACGTGGGCGATACGCGCGGGACGTGTCCCACCTCAGTGCTGCCCATACTGTACGCAC
>CALLZA010001014.1 GCA_937858165.1 uncultured Ardenticatenia bacterium | reverse complement strand
GTCTGTGTAGTGCTGTCGCGTTGTTAGTGATCGATGTGTTTTCTCATGACTTGCAATGTACATTAGTAGATCTTTTTTTTTTTCAAGCAGAAGACGGCATACGATATCTAGTACGGTCTCGTGGGCTCGGAGATGTGTATAAGAGACAGGCATACGCCAGCCTACGCTAGAATCAAGGTCGACCATGAAGATCACGACGCCCAAAGGGTACATCATCGAATTGACGACCGAGGAGGCGGAAGCGCTCTTTCCGGAGTTGGTGCGCGACGTGCGGCGGCAACTGGGCGGCGCGGGCGAAGGGGGACACGAGTTGACGCCGCAGCGCCTGGTGCGCCGCGTGCTGCGCCGCCATCGCATTCCCCCCACCCAGCGCGCCCTGTATCGTGCCCTCTATGAAGCGGACGACGATGGGCTGGATTTCGTCTCGCTGGCCGCGGCCGTCGGCCGTTCGGTCGAGGAGCTGAGCGGCGTGTTGGGCGGGCTGGGGCGGCGCGTCAATGCCACACCGGGGGTCGACACGCTGACCGAGCCGCCTGGCGTGACGCTGCTGTTTGAGCAAAAGCCCAGCGCGCCCCCTGCCGGCGGCTGGGGCTGGGCCATGCGCCCGGAAACCCGCGTCGCGCTGGAGGAGATGGGGTTGCCGTGGGAAGCGTTGTGAGTAGTGTTCAGTAAGCAGTCCTCAGTTGGCTGAGTGGGGACTGAACACTGCTTACTGAACACTGACTTCACTGACGTTTCACCTAACTGTCAAGAAGTTTACACTTTGCCTGTAGCCCATTGAAGTGAGACGCGGCGGCGGATCGTCTATTCTATAGTCAGGCAGCACACAGAGTTTTCTCCTCCTCCAAAATTCTCCGTTTTCCTCCTTGGCTCAGCGCCACCGCCCCCACGGTGGCGTTTTGCTTTGTATGTCTATGGGCACACGTTCAGGGCCACGTCGTCGGCCCACATGGCGGTGATGCCGCCCCAGCCATCGTTGAAGACGCCGAAGTAGAGCCGCAGCGTCTGGCCGCGGAAGGCGCTCAGGTCGTCCTCAAAGTAGACCCAGCGGCCGGGATTCTGGCGCATGAAGCGCAACACCGTCTGCTGTCCGTTGCCGTGCAGTAACAGCACCATCTGCGCGTCGTCGCTCAGCTTGGCCCGCTCCTGCGATGACGTGGGCACAATCGGCGGCGGGGTCAGCGCGACCACCGATTCGCTCGACTGCGGGTAGAGCCAGTAACCCAGCCGCGCCGAACTCAGCGGCGACGGGATGTGGACGGCCTGCTCGGTCGAGGAGTAGCTATACCGGTTGTCGGCGGCGTTGTTGATGCCGATGCGCATGGAGCGGTTGCCGCTGTGGCCGAAGCCCCACCAGTAGGCCGCCGGGAACTCGTTGACGTTGATCTGCCAGGCGGCTGTCTCTTATACACATCTCCGAGCCCACGAGACCGTACTAGATCTCGTATGCCGTCTTCTGCTTGAAAAAAAAAACGAAACGAGCTAACAATCACCAGTATGACCTACATATACAAGACATATGACCGATACACGATGA
>CALLZA010001013.1 GCA_937858165.1 uncultured Ardenticatenia bacterium | reverse complement strand
GGCTAGCGCTCGTCGTACGTTATTTGTGTGTGTTCTCATCTGATTATATCATCGCTTGGCCGAGTCGCATGTTGTTACATGTTAGCTCTGTGTTGTTGTTCATGTGACGCCGTGTTTGTCTTCAAGAAGAATACGGCATACGGGATCTAGTACGGGCTGGTGTGTTTTTTTTTTCAAGCAGAAGACGGCATACGAGATCTAGTACGGTCTCGTGGGCTCGGAGATGTGTATAAGAGACAGGCCGAAGCCAGGTCGAGCCGCACGCCGCCCACGTCCGTCTTGTGGGTGATCGTCTCTGAGTTGAGCTTGATGACCACCGGGAAGCCGATCTCCTCGGCCATGGTCGCCGCTTCGTCGGCCGATTTCGCCACGCGCGTCGGCACGGTCGGGATATCGTACGCCTCCAGCACCTGCTTCGACTCGTACTCGGTCAGGATCGTCCGCCCTGTCTGGCGAATCTGCTCCAGCATCTCCTTGATCAGGAAGTGCTTGAAGCCCGTCTCGCCATAATCCTCGGCCAACTCCGGCGTCTGGTAGAGCGCCGTCAGCCGCCGCTGGTAGCGGTGCATGTAGGTGAAGATGCGCGCCGCCGTGTCGGGATAGGGGAAGGTGGGAATGTTGGCCTTGTTCAGGATCGATTCGCCACTGCTGATCTCCGAGCCGCCCATCCAGCTCGCCAGAATGGGCTTGCCGTAGATTTGCCCTGCCGGCCGGGCGAACTGGTCGGCCAGCACGCGCGCCGTCTCCGTCGGGTTGGTCATGGCCTGAGGCGTCAGGATAACCAGTGTGCCGTCACTGTCGGGATTGTTGGCCGCGATCTTGATCGCCTCCGCGTAGCGCGTGGCGTCGGCGTCGCCCAGAATGTCGATGGGGTTGTTGTGGCTCCAGGCGGGCGGCAACAGCTTGTTGTACTGCCCCATCGCCTCGTCGCTGATGGGGGCCAATTCGCCGCCGCTGGTGATCAGTGCGTCCGTCGCCAACACGCCGGGGCCGCCGGCGTTGGTGACAATCGACAGGCGCGGGCCGCGCGGCCGCGGCTGCTTGCTCAACACCTCGGCCATGTTGAACAGGTCGGCGATGCTATCGACGCGCAGGACGCCGCTGCGCCGGAAGGCCGCCGCCAGCACCTCGTCGCCGCCGGTCAGCGAACCGGTGTGGGACGCCGCCGCCTTGGCCGCCTCTGCGGTGCGGCCGGGCTTGATGACGATGATCGGCTTGGTCAGCGCCACTTCGCGGGCGGCCGACAGGAAGAAGCGCGCGTCGCCGATCGACTCCATGTAAAGGACGATGCTCCGCGTGTTGGGGTCGTCGCCCAGGTAGTAGATCAGGTCGCCCCAACCCACGTCGAGCATCGAGCCGATGGAGACGAA
Organism: uncultured Ardenticatenia bacterium; assembly: GCA_937858165.1. GTDB lineage: Bacteria > Chloroflexota > Anaerolineae > Promineifilales > Promineifilaceae > Promineifilum. The sequence continues at coordinate 1,060 of CALLZA010001013.1, read as the reverse complement.
GGCGCTGAAGCCGACGTTTTCGCGGAAGCTCCAGTCGAGGATGGCCGTCAGCAGCGCGCCCGACTGACTGATGAAGCCGACCGAGCCGGGCCGGGCCATGGTGCTGGCGAAGGTCGCGTTCAGCCCGGTGATGGGGTTCATGACGCCCAGGCAGTTGGGGCCGATGATGCGTATGTTGCCCTTGCGGGCGATCTTCAAGATCTGCTGCTCCAACGCCGCGCCCTCCGGCCCGGTCTCCTTGAAACCGGCCGAGATGATGATCGCCGCCTGGACGCCGACAGCAACGCACTCCTCAATGATGCCCGGCACCGTCTTGGCGGGGGTCACAATGACCGCCAGATCGACTGGGTCGGGGATGGCTGCCAGGCTGGGGTAGGACTTGATGCCCAGGATGCTGTTGTACTTGGGATTGACAGGGAAGATCGTGCCGCCGAAGGAGGTGGAGATGAGGTTCCACAAAATGGTGCGGGCCACGCTGCCGGGACGCTCCGTCGCCCCCACGACGGCCACACTCTTCGGCTTGAACATCACTTCCAGCGGGTTCTGCTCCATGCGCAACACATTGTGGGCCGTGCTGCGAACCATCTTCTCGGTATCAGACATAGACTTCACCTTTATTGATAGAGTCCACAGATTACACAGATTGGGAACTGTCATTTGTCGTTGGTCATCCGCGACCCACGACCAACGACTCACAACGAACGACCCATCTTCAATCTGTGAAATCCGTGTAATCTGTGGATGCTTTCCTAGGTTAATCCTAGAGACATCAAAACCTCATCGCGCTGTGGGCGGGACAGGCGGCCATGGGCGACCAGGTGCTCCAGCAATTGGCGCAGCGTCATGACCGGCTGCACGTGATACCCCTGTTTGGCCAGCATCTCCCGCCCGCCCTGCTCGCGGTCGATGAGCACCTGTCTCTTATACACATCTCCGAGCCCACGAGACCGTACTAGATCTCGTATGCCGTCTTCTGCTTGAAAAACACACCGAACACCATCAATACGTCGACGGCGCCTTGAGACATGCTATGCAAGACATGAGCAGCAGAGCCAAATCC
>CALLZA010001012.1 GCA_937858165.1 uncultured Ardenticatenia bacterium | reverse complement strand
TTGTCGACGCCGAGGGACTCGAGAATTGGGGCCTCTACGAAGTGTCCGAGGCGCACCTGGGCCATGACGGGAGGGCTGCCCGTGTCCCTGATCTCGCGGACGAGGCCGGGGTGGGACAGGCGCGCTACGCCGCCGCTAACGCGAATGTCGGCCGGGACGCGCCCCAGGGCCATGACAGCCACCGCGCCCGCCTCCTCGGCGATGCGGGCGTGCTCCGGCGTCACCACGTCCATGATCACGCCGCCCTTCAACATCTGCGCCAGCCCGCGCTTAACCGTCACGCTGCCCAGTTCGCCGCGACCGTTGCTGTTGTGTCCGTTCTCTTTCATCTTGAATCTCTCCTGCTGCCGGCCCACGACGAGCCGCGCCACATGAAATCTGTGAGCTATCAACCATCTCCATTGTATGGCCCGCCGCGGGCGATTTCAAGTGGATTGGCTCTATCGAAATAGACCGCGACGGCAAATCAGTAGAGCCAAGCAGTCAGGTGACAGAGGTAAATGAGGGGTCAAGAGTGGGCCGGCTGGGCGCGCCGCTCGACGGCCGAAGGGGTAACGCGGACGCGGGGCAAGACGATGCGCATCGTCGTCCCCCGGCCAAGGACGCTTTCGGCGCTGATGCGCCCGCCGTGGGCCTCGACAATGCTCTTGGCGATAGCCAGCCCCAGCCCGGAGCCGCCCTGCCGCCGCGAACGCGCCTTGTCGACGCGATAGAAACGCTCAAAGATGTGGGGCAACTCGGCCGGGGGGATGCCCGTACCGCGGTCCTGCACCTCGACGACGATCTCGTCCTCCTGGATGGCCGAGCGCAGCACCACGACGCTCTCGGCCGGGCTATACTTGCCCGCATTATCGACCAGGATCATGATCGCCTGTTCGATGCGCGCGCTGTCGATCTCGGCCAGCCCGCGCGCCTGGAGCGCCGTCCGCAGGGTCACGCCGCGCTCGCGGGCCAGCGTGCCGGCCCGGTCGCTTAATTCGGTGAGGAAGGGGGCGATCTCGACAAGATCGATTTGCAGCGGCAGCGAACCGGCATCGGAGTTAGCCAGGAAGAGGAGATCGCTGACCAGCCCGGTCATCCGGTCCGACTCCTGCAAGATTTCGTCCAACAGTTCAGATTGGAGTTCCGGATCGTTTTCCAGGCTGCGGGCCAGTTCGGCGTTGGCGCGCAACACGGTCAGCGGGGTGCGCAGTTCGTGCGAAGCGTCGGCGATGAAGTCATTCTTCAACTTCAACGCCCCGGCAAGCTGGGCCGAGGTGTGCTGTTGCTCGCGCACGTTGCGGATGGAAAGATAGATGAACGCGCCGCCGGCCAGCGTCAGGCCGCCCAGCATGGCCAGCAACGCCCACTGGGCGCGGCTGGTCTCGCGTTCCACGCTCTGCAGGGCGGCCGCGGCGCGTTGCTCGCCCAGGTGGTCGATCTCCCGCGCGGCGTCGGACAGCTCGGCCAACCGCAGCAGGCCTTCATCGCTGGCGCGGGTGAAGGCTCGCGGATCGGTGGCGTAGAGGTCGATGGCTGGGCGAAAGTCGTCGTAGTACTGTTGCGCTTGTTCGCGCAGCCGTTGGGGCGAAGGCAGAGAGGGGTCATCGACGACCACCTCTTCCAGCCGATCGATCTGGACGAGCAGCACGGCGTGGGCGGTGTCGAAATCGGCCAGCCCGCGACGCGACGGCCCGGCGAAGATGATATTGCGGTGATAGTGGCGCATGTCCAGAACGGCGACGCGGAAGTCATCGCCGCGGTCTTCCAGGGCCACGTCAACCGTCACCGCCTGTTCGGCGATGGTGCGCACGCGGGCGATGATGCCCAGCCCCAAAAGGTCGGCCGCGGCGATGGCCAGCAACAAGCCGGCCATCGAAAAGACGGCCAATCGCCAGGCCGTTTGGGGCGCTCGGCCCTTCTGAAAAATCCCTTTCATGACTCCTCACGCGCCGCGAGATCGCCCACCTGCCTTGTCTGAGCGCTCGCCGACGGATGCAAGACCCTGTAAGTTGTGGGTTTATGTTCCTTTGAGTATAGTCCACTGTAGAGCCTATGAGAATCCTGATTATCGAAGACGATGAGGCCATCGCCCGTGTGTTGCAGCGCGGTTTGCGCGCCCACGGCCACCAGACAGTGCTGGCCGAAACCGGCGAGGACGGTGTTCTGCTGGCGACCGATGAGACGGTGGAACTCATCATTCTCGACATCTCCCTGCCCGGTCTGAACGGCCACCAGGTCCTGGAGCGCATTCGCGGCACTCGGTCGCGCCTGCCGGTGCTCATGTTGACGGCGCGCAGTGACCTCGACAGCAAGGTCAAGGCACTCAACGCCGGCGCCGACGACTACCTGACCAAGCCCTTCGCCTTCGAGGAGCTGCTGGCCCGCATCCATGCCATCACGCGCCGGCTCGACCAGCCGGAGTCGGCGCAGATTCGGGCTGGCCAACTGCGGCTCGACCTGCTGGCCCAGCGTGCCTGGCGAGACGACGAGCTGATCGAGCTGACCGCGCGCGAGTTCGCCCTGCTGAAGTACTTCATGCGCCATCCTAACCAGGTCCTCTCGCGCCAGCAGATTCTCGATGGTGTCTGGGAGTACGATTTCGATCCCGAGTCCAACATCGTCGACGTCTACGTGCGCTATCTACGCAACAAGATCGACGCACCCGGCCAGCCGTCGCTCATCGTCACCGTGCGCGGCGCGGGCTACCGGTTCGAACTGCCGGCCTAGTTGTCGGCCGATGCATCGCCCAGGGCGCTCAGCGGTTCGTTGATTTCGATCTCGATCTCGATCAGCGTACCGCGCGATTCGATCTCCATGAGCGCTTCCCGGCCGTCCTTGATGACAAAAAACGTCCACTCCCCCTGATAGACGCCCAGGTCGGCCACCCGCCAACCCTCCTGGTCAAACACGTCCCGATAGAAATCGTGGACGACCGAGATCTCATCGGCCACCACGTATTCGACCTCCGTCTCCTGGAAGTCGCCAGCAAGGTTCTGGCGATACTCAACGCGGTTGGAGCCTGGATAGCGGGGCAGACCGGGCACGTCGGCGCCGGGTACGTCGCTCGACGGCGTCATGCTTTCGGTCAGTGGCGGGGTGATAGGGGCGATCGGGTCGGGCGCGACCTGCCCGGCCGCCTGGCGCTGCTCCGTCCAGGCCGCGCCAGCGGCAAACCCGACCCCCAGCAACAGAAGCCCGGCCAGAAAAATCCCTAGAATCGATAAACCTTTCATATAGATAAACACCTCTGCTCGCGCACTACTCAGTAAGCCGCTGCGGGGCGTCGGGCAAAACTCCCCGTCATGCCGCCGTTTCGCGCGGGCTACCTACTAGTAGTATCCCCATCGCCGGTGAAGCGAAGGTGAATCGAAAATGGGAAGCTTTCTAATCTCGATTTCAGCGAACTCGTGGGCCGACGCCTTAGACTCCTGAATATAGCAAGTGAACAAAGCGCCGCGCCAGAAAGGAGCCGCCCGCAATCAGGTGACAAGACGGGCAATAGCGACCGGCCGGCGCCGACACGAGGTCACCACAAGGAGCAAATCGCAAATGTTGAGCATGACGTCGATTGTACGTGCGTGGAAGGATGACGAATATCGTCAGAGCCTGAGCGAAGCCGCGCGGGCGGCCCTGCCGCAGAACCCGGCCGGGATGGTCGAATTGACCGACGGCGAGCTGGCCGAAGTGGCCGGTGGCAAGAAGAAGCGCAAGAAGCGCAAGAAGAGCCGTAGCCGCAGCCGCTCGCGGAGCCGCAGCCGTTCCTAATGGGAATCGCCACGCCACGCTCCGCCGTGAGGTGTAGAGCCTGGCGGTCATAGAACCCACGCATCGGCGTCGTTGGAACTCTCCGCGACGCCGATGCGCGCGTCTGAATGCGATGATGACACCCCCCACTTTTCTGGCCGTTCTGGCGCCTGATATTGACGCCGCTTGTGCCCGGCTGCGGGCCGGTCTGGCCCCGGCCGCCACGCGAGGCGACGGCCCGACGCTGCCCGGGGTCGAGGCACTGGTGGCGATGCTGTTCGAGGGCGTCCGCCGGCCGCTGGAGCGGGGGGTGACGCCGACGCTGGCGCTCGAACTCAACGTCGCCCGGCTGCGCGGCGAATTGCGCGGCGACACGCCGGAGGCGCGCTACGCCGACTACGTCAACCGCCTGGCCGACCCGGTCGTGGTCGCCGACCTCCGGGAGGAGTACCCGGCGCTATTTGAACTGGCGGCCCGCCGCCTGGCGATGTGGGTCGAAGCCGGCGTGGAGTTGATCGCGCGGCTGGTCGATGACTGGCCTGCCCTGCGCGACGCCTTCTTCGCCGGCCAGTCGCCCGGCGCATTGCACGACATTCGTTGGGCCCAACGCCTGTCTCTTATACACATCTCCGAGCCCACGAGACCGTACTAGATCTCGTATGCCGTCTTCTGCTTGAAAAAAAAAACAAACAGTCAACACACTTCCACTTCTAAACATATCCTCCAACACGCGACAGCAATACTGTACATCTTACTTCTCATCCTTATCCAATACCTCGAAAACACAAATCAGCTCACTATAAGTACATGTCACTATGCGTACATAA
>CALLZA010001011.1 GCA_937858165.1 uncultured Ardenticatenia bacterium | reverse complement strand
CACTAGCCAGATGAGCGTGGTATTCTAAGTCGGTGCTGTGTTGTAGACGACGTGGAAGTCAGCGAGACGTATAGATCGAGTTAGAGCGTGCGTGTATCGGTACTGTCTGTTTTTTTTTTTCAAGCAGAAGACGGCATACGAGATCTAGTACGGTCTCGTGGGCTCGGAGATGTGTATAAGAGACAGGTCTTCAGCGTCGGGTCATACGCCTTGGAGATGCCGAAGTCGACCAGCATCGCCCGGCCGTCGGCCGCAACAATGATATTCTGGGGTTTAATGTCGCGGTGGATGATCGGCGGCGTGCGCGTGTGCAGATACTCCAGCGCGTCGCACACCTGGGCGATCCAGCCCAGCGCCTCGGCCTCCCCCAACGGCCCACCGCGCTCGGCCAGCAGCGCCTCCAGGCTCCTTCCCTCGACGAAGTCCATCACCAGATACTGCCCCTGGCCGGGGACGAAGAAGTGATCGCTAACGCGGGGCAAGTTGGGGTGGCGCAAGGGGGCTAACAGTTGCGCCTCGTGCTCGAACTGTCGCTGTGCCTCGGCGCTGGTGTCCAGGTTCTCCTTGACCGCCACGGGCACCTTCAGCGACAGATCCCAGGCGCGATAGACCGCCCCGAAGCCGCCCTGGCCGACGAGGTGGACGATTCGATAGCGATTGAAGAGAATGTCGCCGCTGTTGAGAGTCACCGTGCCCCCTTGCACACTGGACCACGAGCGCAATGACCGGGAAACCTGACTGTATGATAGGCCACCTTACCCCGGCGGACAAGACAATGCCCTTCCGTGCCTTACACGCTATAATCGAACCAAGGTCAGGGCCTTCACCAAACAAGTAACCACGCCGACCTGAGACCAAATCTGCGTAATCTGAGTAATCTGCGGTTTACTTCTACTTCATGGACGCGATCCTGACCCAAGCGCAAGAAGCGCTGCTCAAACAGACCCGCGACGCCCTCGGCCGCCTGCGCGACGCCCTGGCCGACAGCGCCGCTGACCCGGCCGGCCGCGACGCCCTGGTCGACTCCATTCGCCAGCTTGACGAGCTGTTTCTGCTGGTCATCGCCGGTGAGTTCAACTCCGGCAAGTCGGCCTTCATCAACGCCCTGCTCGGCCAATCCCTCCAACCGGAGGGCGTGACGCCGACGACCGACCAGATTTACCTGCTGCGCTACGGCGAGACGGCCCAGCGCCGTCCGGGCGAGGATGGGGTGTGGGTGCAGACCGCGCCGGTGGAACTGCTCAGCAAGATCACCGTTGTTGATACGCCCGGCACGAACGCCATCATGCGCGAACACGAGGCGCTAACGGCCGAGTTCATTCCCCGCAGCGATCTTGTTCTCTTCGTCACCTCGGCCGACCGCCCCTTCACCGAAAGCGAGCGCGGCTTCCTGGAGCAGATCCGCAACTGGGGCAAGAAGATCGTCCTGGTCATCAACAAGATCGACATCTTGAAACCGGCCGAGGTCGATCAGGTGGTGGCCTTTGTCACCGGCGCGGCGCAAACGCTCATCGGCGACGTGGCCGCCGTCTTTCCCGTCTCGGCCCGGTTGGCCCAGGCGGCCAAGCGCGGCCAGCCGGAGCAGTGGGGACCGAGCCGCTTCGAGCCGCTGGAGCGCTACATTCGCGAGACGCTCGACGACGAGGGGCGCTTCCGGCTGAAGCTACTCAACCCGCTAGGCGTCGGCAGCCGCCTCATCCGCGAGCAACTGGCCCAGGTCAACGCCGACCTGGGCACGCTGGCCGGCGACAGCCAGCTACTCGACGACATCCGCGGCCAGATGGTCTACTACGACGACGACATGACGCGCAACTTCCGAGCGCGCATCGGCGAGATCGACAATCTGCTGCTGTCGATGGAGAAGCGCGGCAACGACTTCCTCGACGATCGGCTGCGCCTCGGCCGCATTCCGGATCTGTTGCGCTCCAAGCAACTGGAGCAGGACTTCCAGGACGAGGTCGTGGCCGACACGCCGCGCCAGATCGAGGATAGGGTCAACGAACTGGTTGACTGGATGGTGCAACAGGACTTGCGCCAGTGGACGGCCGTGGCCGACCACCTGGGCAAACGGCGCGACGCCAACCTGAACCGTATCGTCGGCGATGCGCCGCGCGAGGGCACGCTGGCCTGGGACCGGCAGCGGCTCATCGACTCCATCGGCCGGGCGACGCGCCTGGCGGTGGAGAGCTATGACCAGACGCGCGAGGCGGCTGAGTTGGCCGCGTCGGCGCGCCAGGCGGTGGTCAACGCTGGGCTGGCGGGGGTCGGGGCCAGCATCGGCGTCATCATCGCCGTCGTCGCCCACGCCGCTTTCCTCGACTTTACCGGCGTTTTTGCCGGCATTGCCCTGGCGGCCCTGGGGGTACTCGTCCTGCCGGCCCGCAAGCGCAAGAGCAAAGGCGAATTCACCGCCAAACTGGAAGACCTCCGCACGCGGCTGGTGAGCAACTTGGAAGGGCAGTTCGAACGCGAAATGCGCCGCGGCGCGCAGCGCATCGAGGACACCATCGCCCCGTTCGACCGCTTCGTCCGCGCCGAGCGCGACCGGCTGGGCAAGCAGCAGGCGACGCTGCAAGAGCTGTCGGCGACGGTAGCCGATTTGCAGCGGGCACTGCAACAAGGAACTTAAACCCCCTCGCTCATCCCCCTCGCTGTGGGAGGGGTTAGGGGAGGACGTACTTGTGGGCAGTCGGAACCCTCTCCCAGACGGAGAGGGAACCAGAACGATGACTGACACTCTCACCGTCTACAAACTCGACCACCACGGCCGCGAAGTGTGGCGCTACCCCGCCCGCGTTCTGGCCCGCGATGCCCACTCGATCTGCCTGGAAGGGATCTTCAACCGCGACGATACCCCCGTGGCCGACTCCGTCTTCAAGCGCGGCGACCGCCTCGTGGAGACGTTCTACAGCGACCGCTGGTACAACGTCTTCGCCGTCTACAACCGCGACGACGGGGCGCTGAAGGGGTGGTACTGCAACGTCACCCGCCCGGCGACCATCACCGACGTTCTGGTGAGCAGCGACGACCTGGCGCTGGACGTGTGGGTGTCGCCCGACGGCGCAGTGACGATACTGGATGAGGATGAATTCGAGGCGCTGGCGTTGAACGACGGGGAACGAAAAGCGGCGCGGGGGGCGCTGGCGCAGATTATCGAGTTGGCCCAGAGCAGCCGGCTGCCCGTCTGAGAGACCTGACAGGTCTTCTGAGACCTGTCAGGTCTGAACCAAACTTCCGCCCGCGCGATTAGCCCGCCTTCGACGATGGCCGCCCAGTCAGCGCGGCATAGATTGCGCCGCCGACCGCCCCAAACAGCGGGTAGAGAATTCTAAAGCCTCCAACTCCTAAAGTTAGACGACCACCTTGCGCCGCCGCCAGCGGCGGACGACGTAGAGAATGAAGATCAGGAAGCCCAGCAGAATGATAGCGGCGATGATGGGCAGGACGACGGCCAGCAGCGAGACGACCACGGCCACGATGTCCTCCAGCGTGCTGACGACCGGGTTCCCGACGCCGGCGGTGCTGACCGTGACCACCGGCCGCGCCACCGCTTTGGTGGCATGGACGCCGCCGGCAACCAGTAGCCCCGCGCCCAGGGCCAGAATGGGGTGAATGTCGGTGATGACGTTGGCGCTGCCGGCGAAGAGGATGGCCCCCGCCGCCGGGCGGATGAACGTCTGAATGCCATCGTTGACAGTGTCGACGGCCGGAATCTTGTCGGCGACGATCTCGACCACCAGCAAGACAGCGATCAGGCCAATGGCCCACCAGTTGCCCAGCAGGTCGAACGGCGCTTGCAGCTTAACCAGCGGGTCGCTCATCGGAAACCGCGCCGCCAGGGCGACCACCAGCAGCGGGATGTAGGCATTCAGTCCGGCGCTGCCGGACAAGCCAAAGGCGGCGCTCAGGCCGCTAATCGCTTCGAACATCGTAGCTTACTCTCTGACGCAGAAAAATGATCTGTAGATTCGGCGGATGAGTCCAGGACAGAGTGCAACCGCTGCCGGACTATCGCTAACGATCAATACGCGAAAGAGATGCGTTGGTTGCGGCCGGCGCTGACAGCAGTCACTCATCTTTCATTAATGTGGCTATTGTAAGGCGTGGCCGGGGCTTGTCAATATGACAAATTACCGCACGCGGGCTAAGATGGATGGAACTCGCCTTACAAACCAACCCCCTGAGGGAGACTATGCCCAAGCAACCCACCACCTACCATCGACCGCGCAGCGTCGATGAGGCGCTCCACCTGCTGCGCCAACCCAACACCGTCCCGCTGGCCGGCGGCACAGCCCTGCTGGCAACCGAAGAAGGGATCGACAGCACCGTGGTCGATTTGCAGGACGCGGGCCTCAACGCCCTGAGCTGGGCCGACAACGGCCGCCTATTGCGCGTTGGCGCGATGGTGCGTCTGGCCGACCTCGACGACTTTCTGGCTCCCCTGACCGATCATCAGGGAGGCGCGGCCTTGCTACGGCAAGCCATCGGCCGCGCCGGCCCCAACACCTATCGCCACGCAGCCACCTTCGGCGGCATCGTCGCCTCGC
>CALLZA010001010.1 GCA_937858165.1 uncultured Ardenticatenia bacterium | reverse complement strand
TGTTCAGCTTTTGTCGATTATTGTACAGTTTTGTTTTCTATCTGTATTCTATAGCATTTGTGTACAGTCTCTCCTATTTATGTTCGGCGTGTGTTGATGTTTTGCTGTGTCCTGACTCATCTTCGCGCGGTTATACTTGCTATTTTTTTTTTTAATGATACGGCGACCACCGAGATCTACACTAGATCGCTCGTCGGCAGCGTCAGATGTGTATAAGAGACAGCATTAACGGCGAGCATGCTTGCCGGCTGCGGCGGGCTATCCGATTCGCGCTGCTGATGGTTGGCCTGGTCGCCGGCGTGGCTTGTCGCGCCCAAACGCCCGCTGTCCCAGCAGCCACGCCGGCGGTCGTTAGCGCTCCGGCCGTTCACACCGCAACACCCACCGCCACGCCCGCGGTAACGGCCACGCCCCACACCACTCGCCCCACGCCACTCGCCGCGGCGACACCCACCCCTATCTATAGCGGGCCGCTCTCGCCCCCTTGCGGTGTCACGCTGCCGGCACTGTTGCCCACCGCTGACACAGCGGCCACGGCGCTTGCGCCGGCCGCGCCGCTCGACGAGGCCGCCCTGCGCGCCCTCATTCCAGAAGCGGCGTGGCCGGCCATGCAGCGCCTGCTCGACGCGCCGGCGTCGGTCGGCCTGGTCGCCTACCAGTTGGGCCGCGAGAGCGAAGGTGTCTTCTGGAACGCCGACACGCCCATGCCCCTCATCTCAGTCGCCAAGGTCATCACCCTGGCGGCCTACGCCGAGGCCCTGGCCGTCGGCGAACTGAACGCCCAGGAAACGGTTCCCCTGACGGAGCTGGATCGCTTCTACCTGCCCAACTTCGATCTCGGCGCGCACCGGCGGGCCGTGGCTGAACTGCGCCAGGAGGGGCGGCTCATCTCGCCCGACGACAACCCGGCGGTGACTATGGAGGACGTGGCCTGGATGATGATGCGCCACAGCTCCAACGCCGCCGCCGACTACCTGCACCTGCGCCTGGGTCAGGCGCGCATCGAGGCCACGGCGCTGGCCCTGGGGCTGGGCGAGCCGGCGGGCAGCCCGGCTGGTCTGAGCAGCCGCCCGGCTGATCTGAGCAGCCGCCCGGCTGATCTGAGCAGCCGCCACAGCGCCCCCTGCCCCTTTCTGGGCCAATTCCTGCTGATGGCCAACCACAGCCGCGGCTCGGCCAACGACCGCGCGGCGCTGGCGGCCTACGTGGACGACCCGGCTGCCTTCGGCCGCGACGCGGCTCTGCTGACCGACGCCTACACCGGACAGGCGACGTTCCGCGCCGCCGAGGTCGCCTGGCGCGAGCGCAACCGGCGGCCGTCGATTGACACGCAGCGCTTCTTCGCCGCCGAGCTGGCCCCGCGGGGCACGGCCCGCGCCTACGCCGCGCTGATGGCCCGCCTGGCCCAGAACGGGCTGAGCAATGCCGACAGCAGTTTTCAGGCGCGGCGCATCCTCGAGTGGCCCAACCAGTTTGACGCCAATCAGGCGCTGTTCAGCAACGTCGGCTACAAGAACGGCGCGCTGCCCGGCGTGCTGACGACTGTCTACTACGTCTACCGCTGGGACGACCCCGCGCCGGTCGTTGTCGCCCTCTTCTACCGCGACCTGCCCCAGAACACCTATCGCCAGTGGCGCAACGCCCTGCCCCACGACGAGCTGGCCCGCTGGTTGCTGGCCGACCCGGCGGCCATTGGCGCGCTGCGTGCATTGGGGGTTAGCCGCGAGCAGTAAGCAGTTGTCAGTTGTCACTCACAACTGACAACTCCATGAGCGTCCTCCCGCCACCGGCCACCTTCAGGATAATCTTAATGGACGCGCTGTATAAGTAACAAAACTCTATGGCCGACGAAACACACACCCCCCGGCCGCGCCCCAGCCGGCCGCGGCGCTCTGACCCGAACAAGCTCGCGACCACTTGGCCCGGCCCGGCCGTCGCCTTGCTGGTCATTCTGCTGACTACCGCCCCGCTGCTGGCCCTCCTCTACTTGGGGGCCAAGGCGTTGCGCTTGCCCTTCGTCCCGTTCGACCTGTACGACTGGCCGGTGCGCGCCGGCTTCGCCCCCTGGGCGTCGCTGGCCGACACACTGAGCACCCCGACAACAGAGGCTGCCAACCAGGCCCAGAACGCGCCGGTCGTTCAATGGCTGCTTGGTCTGGCGCTCTTCCTGGCCGTGACCGTCGGCGTCGGGCTGGCCTTCTACGCCTTTGCCCGCCGCCGTGGACGTGCACCCGACACGATCGATGGTGTCATCGCCGGCGCGCTGGTGGCCGTGCCGATGATCTTCGTGGCCCTGGCCGTCGACAGCTCGCCGCTGGCCGCGCCGCTGGTCGTGGTCTGGTTGGCCATGCTGTTCATTGGCTGGGGCGTGCTTCTTAGCTACGCTTTCGCCCGACTCGTACACCCCGCCGCGCCGGCTCTGGCCGCCGACGAAGTGACTGAGGAACCGGCAACCGGTATTGACCGCCGCCGCTTTCTGCTCCAGTTCGGGGCCAGCACGGCCGCCGTCGCCACCGTAACCGCCGCCGCCGGGGCCGCCCTGGCCCGCCGCCAGGACACCGTAGCCCTCCAGCGCACGCTGCCGATGATCGCTCCCGAATTCCGCGCCGCGCAGAGCGAGCTGTTCGGCCAGTTTCGCCGCTTCGCCATCGTCCGCGGCGGGTCGGCGGCAGTTGACACGTCGAACGTACTGGCCCTGGGCGCGGAGTACCCCGACCGCAACTACGTCTCCATCTGGCTGGGCGGCCACAGCCCCATCGTCATCTACAACAGCCTGGAGACGGCCCTCGCCGCCTATAGCACCGACGATGAACCGGCCGGCCTCTTCTGGCTGGATGCGTAGGGCCGGATGATTCCTGCCCACCAGCGCACTTAGCGGCCCACTTAAGGCGGGCAGGAATCATCCTACTCTACGTTACAGTTTGACAGGGGCCAACGTGTGGTCGTATCATCCCCATCAGGCGGCCGGGTGGCCGTAACCCCCGCCAAGGAAGGCAAGCGAATGGCCAAGAAGAGTGAACAAACTGTATCGCCCATCAGCCTTGACTTGTTGGAGATTCTGCGTGATCCCCAGGCGATCCAGGAAGGCGCGCGCCACGGGGCCGACCCCGGCCGTCTGGAGCTGGTGCGCGGCAGTTGGCTGGTGTCGGCCGACACCGGCTACAAGTACCCCATCCGTGACGGCATCCCCGTCATGCTCATCGAAGAGGGCGCGCGCTGGAAGGACACACCCGTCGACGCCCTGCCCGTGCCCCCGCCGCCGGCCGTCGAACCGATCGCCGTCGAGCCGCGCGCCAGCGAGACCGTCACGGCGCCGGCCGACGCCGCGCCGAACGTCGCCCTACTGGTCGCCATCGGCCTGCTGGTGCTGGCCCTGCTCGTCCTGATCGGCCGGAGCCGCCGCCATACTGCGCCGGCTGAGGCGCTGCCCGAACCGCTTGTGCCATGAGCCGCCTGACGGATAGCCGTCTGGCCGTCGTCGGCGCCGGCACGCTCCAGACCGCCTACGTCACGCTCCACGACCAGTTCCAGGCCATTACCACCCAGGCCAAGCGGCGCTTCGAAACGCAGGACTGGGCGGGGATGCAAGACGACGCCGCGGCGCGCCTGGGCCTCTACCGGCGCATCGTCGCTCTGGCCGAGGCCGCGTTGCGCGACCTGCTGGGCAACCGGCTGGAGAACAAACTCATCTGGGCCAGCATGAAGGCCGTCTACTCCGGCCTTATCGCCGGGCGCGACGACTGGGAAGTGGCCGAGACGTTCTTCAACTCGGTCACGCGCCGCATCTTCACCACCGTCGGTGTCGATCATCAGATCGAGTTCGTCGCCAGTGACTTCGAGACGCCGCCCACCCGCCCGCAGTCACCCGTCTATCGCGTCTACAACCGGGTGCCGACGACGCCGGAGTTGGTGACGACCATCGTGCAGGACTATCGCCTGGCCGTGCCGTTTCGCAACCTGGCCGACGACGCGCTGCGGGTTGCGGCGCGCATCGAGGCCCACATGGCGGCGCTCAACACGTTGCGCACGGTCGAGCGGGTGGAGATGATCAAGACGGCGTTCTATCGCGGCATGGGGGCCTATCTGGTCGGCCGCCTCTTCAGCGGCTCACACAGCATTCCCCTGGCCCTGGCCCTCATCCACACGCCGGAAGGCGTTGTCATCGATAGCGCCCTGCTCGACGAGGACAGCGTCAGCATCCTGTTCAGCTTCGCCCACTCCTACTTCCACGTCGAAGTGGAGCGCCCCTATGACCTGGTCCACTTCCTGAAGACGATCATGCCACGCAAGCGCACCGGCGAGCTGTACATCTCGCTGGGCTATCACAAGCACGGCAAGACGGAGCTATACCGCGACCTGCTCGACCACCTGGCCCACACCCAGGAGCGCTTCGAGATCGCCCGCGGCCAGCGCGGCATGGTCATGCTCCTGTCTCTTATACACATCTGACGCTGCCGACGAGCGATCTAGTGGAGATCTCGGGGGTCCCCGGGTCTTTAAAAAAAAAAAACTTAAAAAGAGAGGACTGAGCACAGCGGGAGTAAAGA
>CALLZA010001009.1 GCA_937858165.1 uncultured Ardenticatenia bacterium | reverse complement strand
GTGTGCGTGTATAGTTTTAGTTATGTTTCGTGCGTTATACAGTGCTAGCTCGCATATGTATTCTATGGGATAGTGGTGTTTTTTGCTGAGTTTTGTTTTTTTTCAAGCAGAAGACGGCATACGAGATCTAGTACGGTCTCGTGGGCTCGGAGATGTGTATAAGAGACAGGCCGAAGCCGGCGAACATGCGCATCGTCCACGGCTTGCCGCGATAGAGCGTGCTGTGGACGCCGCGGGTGAACGGGTATTCGCCGGGATGGCCCAGGTCGTCGAGGTAGTCGAGGTCGGCCACGTCCAGCGGCGTATAGAGGCGGCGGATGGGTTCGCCGGAGGTGGTCATGAACTCCTCGCGGCGTTCCGGGGCGCGGGCCAGGGTCTGGTGGAGGGTGGTCTCCTCCCAGCGATCGCGGGCTTCGGCAAGTTGGGCGAGCTTGGCTTGGTCGTACATGGCACTATTATAAAGAAGGGAACCACAGATTACACAGATTACACAGATTTAGACGTTTGCCGACCGGTCTAAAGCCAACCCTCTGGTATGTCGTCGCTCAAGATGGACAGATAGACGATGCCGCTTGGGCCTTCTGTCTCTTTCAGTTGAAAGGTCTTGAGGCGCTTATATACCGCCGTGCCCTCTTTAAACGCGGTCATGATCCGCGCCAGCTGCGGATCGCCGGTGCGTTCGATGGCCAGCGTAAAGAGAGAGTTGGGGTCGAGTCCCAGGTGTTGAGCGCTGCGATACAGAACGGCCATATTCTCGTGGAGAACGCCTACGTCCGAAGCGACGCCAAGCGCCAGGGCTACGAAGCCGCCTTCCAACTGGCCGCGCGACTTCCGTCGTACGGCGAGCATCGCCACGCGGTAGACGAAATTGGCCAGCCCGTCCCTCGCCGGCCGAGCCATCCGGTTGTCCACCGCGGCGGCGAAGGCGCGATTCACCGAAGGAGCTTCGTTTAGCAGCTGCGCGCAGACGGCCAGTAGATAGTCGTCATGTGCGTTCGGCAGCCGGCTCGTATGGTAGTCGGCCGGCAGAGCGTCTAGAAACGCCACCAGGGCTTCCGGCGTTTCCGGTTCGCGCTCTGGGTGCGTCACGCCGCGGATAGGATACTCGTCACTGAGAATGCCCTGCCCATATAAGGCAACCATGCGCGCATAGTCTCTGACCATGACGGGGATCTTCTCAGCCAGTTCCAAACCGGCCACGTTGGTGAACAGGGATGATGTATCGCCGCCGCCATGCCGCCTCAACAACTCCGTCAAATGGTAGCGCCGCAGGTTGCCGTTCTCACACCCCCATCGGCTGGTTGGCCGGCCGTCAATGACCCTGACCACGTAACAGTCAACCCACTTGTCGCGGCTGTCCAGGGACAGTTCCAGGCTGACGTTCTGACCAATTTATCTATTGCCAGCCGTGATTGATAAACGCCTCACTTCGTCATCCGCAAAATATCAGAAGCGAGCCGTAGCAACTGCTTACCCAGCTCACTATCGGACAAGTCGCTATACTCCATTACCAGTCGCCCGAAGCTAGCGGCGTGTAAGCGACATCGTTCTATATCAATGGGGTGCTGCAATAGGCTGCGCTGCAATTGTTTGAGCGAGCCCAGGATGTCAGGCAACATCACGTGGCTGTAAGAGAAGCGCTGCTTGGCATCTTCAGGATTCTCAAGCAGAGTTTCCAGTTGTTTCTGGAGCGGGTCAAATCGATCTAGGAGCGCGTCAACGGGCATTTGTCTGATCTCCTTTTGCATAGACGACAGCGGAACCATACTCCTCGAAAAGGGCCAGTTGACCCCGAATTGCATCTTGATTCATGGCGCATCAATCATTGCCGTTCCACGTAAGCCCATTTGTAAGTGACTCATGATAAATATACCATGTTGCCTCCGGTTTTGAGCTTGGCCAATAGGCGAAGCGGCGCGCTCCACGGCGCGCCACGGCCGGGGCCGAGGCTTCTATTTCTATGAGGAGCTACATGGAACGAAAGAACACACTTGCCGAACCGATCACTCCCGCCGCGCGCGCCGCGGCTGGGCCGCGCCGGCGCAGCGCGCGGGCGCAACTGCTGCGCGTCGGTCGCCTGCTGGCCATCTGGCTGGGCGGCGGGCTGCTGGCGCTGCTGGTCGTCGCCGGGGCCTACACCGCTCTGGTGGCCCACAACCGGGCCGACTTCAACGCCACCATCTACGAGAACTACCGCATCGTCAACCTGCCCGGCACGACGGAGCTGTTCCGCCACGAGGGCAACGGCCGAACCAGCTACGGCGAAAATGGGCTGGTGGTCGATAAGGCCGTCAACTTCGACGTGCCCCGCCTGCTGTTCATCGGCGACTCCTACGTCGAAGCCAAGCAAGTCTCCAACCCCGACAAGTTCACCGAACTGCTGGAAAGTGAGTGGAACGCCGCCCACGCCGATCAACCCATCCAGACGCTCAACATGGGGCTGGCCGGCGACGATCTGCGCTCCTACATCAGCTTCGGGCCGAACATGGACAAGGTGTTTGCCCCCAACCTGGTCTTCGTGATGCTCAAGCAGCAAGACCTTCTGACGCTCATCGCCGATCCCGCGCCGCTGGAGCAGTGGCAGGCAGACCCCAGCTTCCGGCTGGCCAAGCCGGAGAAACTCAGCCCCATCCAGCGCATCATCAGCGACACCCCTTTCCGACAGTTCTTCCTGCGCATGTTGCAACAGACGCAGGGCTTTTCCAAGACCGAAGACAGCGACCGCAAGACGGCCCAGGTCGAACTGAACGTCAGCGGCGACGACATGCTCGTCGGCTATGAGGCCGAGGCGGCGGCGCAACTGGCGGCGCTGCAGCAAATCTGGGGCGACCGGCTGGTTATCATCTACAACGCCAACGTGCCCGGCATCGGCGAAGAGGCCGCGCCGACCTTCACCGAGGACACCTTCGCCCGCGAGGCGGCCAAACTGGGCATTCCTGTCGTCAATATCTATGAGCCGATGGTCGCCGCGTTCCGCGCCCATCAGCCGCCGCGTGGCTTCCAGAACTCCACGTTGGGCGTGGGCCACTTCAACCGGACGGGCCACCGGATCATCACCGATTCGCTGCTGGCGTATTTGCAGCAGAGCGGCGCCGTCGCGGAGGTGCAGCCGTGATCTTTTCCAGCTTCCAGTTCCTCTTCTTCCTGCTGGCCATCATGGCCCTGCTCATCGTGGTGCCCGGCCAGCGGGCGCGCAAGATCGTCTTGCTGGTCGCCAGCTACTACTTCTACGCCTACTGGGACTACCGCTTCCTGGCGCTGCTCATCTTCTCCACCGTCGCCAACGCCTATCTGGGCAAGGCGATGTACACTGCCACCGACGCGGCCCGCAAGAAGCGCATCCTCATCGCCTCGCTGGTGCTGAATCTGGGCATCCTGGGCTTCTTCAAGTACTTCAACTTCTTCATCACCTCGGCCGAGGCGCTGCTGGCGCCGCTGGGCATGCACTTCGGCACGCTGAGCATCATCCTGCCCATCGGCATCTCCTTCTTCACCTTCGAGGCCATCAGCTACACCATCGACATCTATCGCGGCACGTTCAAGCCGGCCGATAGCCTGGTGGACTACGGCCTGTTCGTGGCCTTCTTCCCGCGGCTCATCTCCGGCCCCATCGTGCGCCCAGCCGACTTCCTGCCGCAACTGAAGAAGCCCATCGGCATGCGCGCCCAGAACGTGTGGGACGGGGCGCAGATCTTCACCGTCGGCCTGGTCAAGAAGCTGCTGCTGGCCGACACGATGGCCCCCTTTGTCGATCAGGTTTTCGCCCAGCCCGACTACTTCTCGGCCGGCACCGTCTGGCTGGCCGTCTTTGCCTACGCCATCCAGATCTACTGTGACTTCTCCGGCTACTCCGACATGGCCATCGGCACGGCCCGGATGTTGGGCTTCCACCTGAACCGCAACTTCTACATGCCCTACATCTCCACCAGCCTGACCGAGTTCTGGCAGCGCTGGCACATCTCGCTGTCCACCTGGCTGCGCGACTACCTCTACATTCCGCTGGGCGGTAACCGCAATGGGCAGCGGCGGACGTACGTCAACCTGATGATCACCATGCTGCTGGGCGGCCTGTGGCATGGAGCCAGTTGGAACTTTGTCATCTGGGGCGGCGCGCATGGGTTGGGTCTGGCGGTCAACCGCTACTGGGGCAAGACGTTCAAAGCGAAGCCGACGCCCATCGGCCGCTTCGTGGCCTGGTTCTTCACCTTCCTGTTCGTCTGCGTCATCTGGGTGCTGTTCCGCGCCCCGGACACGGCGACGATGGCCGCGGTCTACAGCAAGATGCTGTTCATCAATGCCCAGGGGGCCACGTGGTACTATACCTGGTTCTTCATCGCCGCCGCGGCGATGGTCATCGGCCACCTAATCGGCATGCGCCGCACCGAGGAAGACCTGATCTTCTTCCGCTCGCCGTTTAGCGCGCGCGTGGCTTTTGCGATGGCCGCGGTGCTGCTGATCGTCTACCTCTTTGCGCCGACGAACGCGAATCCGTTTATTTACTTTCAGTTTTAGACGGAAGACGTAAACCGCAGATTACGCAGAA